>NZ_JWGQ01000062.1:0-97912 GCF_001069025.1 Streptococcus sp. 1004_SSPC
TGAAGTCTTTCTTTTGCATTCTGAAGTCTGAGATGTTTTATGGTTATGAGAAGATGTTTAAGTCAATTAAGCATTTGAAACAAGCTATTGTAAACTATTTTGATTATTACAACAACGAACGAATTGGGGCAAAACTAAAAGGACTCAGTCCTGTGCAATACAGAACCAAATCCTTCGGATAAATTAATTGTCTAACTTTTTGGGGGCAGTACACCTTCTTCATTTCGATACAAGCTAGCTTAGTTTCTACTGAATATACTTTTTTGACTATAACAAAACACTCCTGTTTCTAGTTTACCAGAATTCAACAGGAGTGTTTTCTTGTGTCTCATTTTATTGGTGCAGTGCCCCGAGCTAGTTTTTTATTTTAGTCCGTAGTTATAATCATCGTCTTGCATGGCTTCAACAGTACCTAGAAGGTAACCATTACCGACTTGAGAGAAGAAATCGTGGTTTGATGTTCCTGTAGAAATACCATTCATAACGATTGGATTAACATCGTTAGCAGAATCTGGGAAAAGAGGATCTTGTCCTAAATTCATCAATGCCTTATTGGCGTTATAGCGAAGGAATGTCATTACTTCTTCAGTCCATCCAACACCGTCATAAAGAGATTTAGTGTAGAGTTCTTCATTTTCATACAATTGATAGAGGAGATCATACATCCATTCACGGAAACTCTCTTGCTCTTCTTCAGGTAATTCGTTGAATCCTAGTTGGAACTTATAGCCAATATAGGTACCGTGAACAGATTCGTCACGGATAATGAGTTTGATAATTTCAGCGACGTTAGCTAGCTTATTATTACCAAGATAATAGAGTGGAGTGAAGAAGCCTGAATAGAAAAGGAAGGTTTCAAGATAAGTTGAAGCAACTTTTTTCTGAAGTGGCGTTCCGTTTTCATAGATATCATTAATGATTTTTGCTTTAGTTTGCAAGTACTTGTTGCTATTTGTCCACTCAAAAATTTCCTCAATTTCTGATTTAGTATTCAAAGTTGAGAAAATAGAAGAGTAAGATTTTGCGTGAACAGATTCCATAAACTGAATGTTGTTCAAGACAGCTTCTTCATGTGGTGTACGAACGTCTGCTCGAATGGCTTCAACACCCGTTTGAGATTGCATGGTATCTAGCAAGGTCAAACCGCCGAAAACTTTTCCAACTAAATCTTTTTCTTTAGCTGAAAGTTTACGCCAGTCATCAAGGTCATTTGAAAGGGGGATACGAGTATCTAACCAAAATTGTTCAGTTAATTTTTCCCAGGTAGATTTATCAATCGCATCTTCGATTTCATTCCAGTTAATGGCTTTATAGTAAGTTTCCATTAGAAACCTCTTTCTTTATTGATATCATTTCTATTTTATCATAATTAAAAATCATGATATAGTTTTTTGAGTTTATCTATTAAAAAAGTCGGCGAACCGACCTTTTTATGCATTTTATAAATAAGAGTAGTGAAGTTGTTAGTCTCAAATCACTATCTTAGATGACACAGCTTTCACACTGGTTAGAGCCAACTTCTTCACCGTCATCTGTGTAAGTACGGATGTAGTAGATTGACTTGATTCCTTTGTTAAAGGCGTAGTTACGAAGGATAGAAAGGTCACGAGTTGTTTGTTTATTTTCCGTTTTCCATTCGTAAATTTCTTTAGGCAACTCACTACGCAAGAATAGAGTTAATGACAAACCTTGATCAACGTGTTCAGTCGCAGCGGCATAGACGTCGATAACTTTACGCATGTCCATGTCGTAGGCTGAAGTGTAGAAAGGAATAGTGTCTGTTGAAAGGCTGTTGGCTGGGTAGTAAATTTTTCCGATTTTCTTCTCTTGACGTTCTTCAATACGTTGTGTGATTGGATGAATAGAAGCAGAACAGTCGTTAATGTAAGAGATTGAGCCATTTGGCGCAACAGCCAAACGGTTTTGATGGTAGAGACCATCTTTCTTAACGAGTTCACGTAGTTCTTCCCAATCTTTGGCTTGTGGGATGAAGTGGCCTTCGAAAAGTTCTTTGATACGGTCAGATTTAGGAACGTATTGGCCTGTAACGTATTTATCAAAGTAAGAACCGTCAGCATATTTTGAATTCTCAAAGCCGACAAAGGTTTCTTGACGTTCACGGGCAATATTGTTAGATTCAACTAAAGTCCAGTAGTTCATAAGCATGAAGTAGATATTAGTGAATTCAACAGATTCAGGGCTACCATACTCGATATGGTGTTTAGCAAGGTAAGAGTGAAGCCCCATAGCTCCCAAACCAAAAGTATGAGCTTGTTGGTTACCATTTTTGATAGATGGTACAGCATCAATACTTGAGCTGTCTGTAACAAAAGTAAGCGCACGTGTCATAGCCTTAATGGAACGACCAAAGTCAGGTGAAGTCATCATGTTCAGGATATTAGTAGATCCAAGGTTACATGAAATATCTGTACCGAGTTTGACAAACTCTTGTGCATCGTTAAGTTCACTTGGTGTTTGAACTTGGAGAATTTCAGAACAAAGGTTGGACATGACGATCTTACCATCAATTGGGTTGTATCGATTGGCTGTATCAACATTGACAATATATGGATAACCTGATTCTTGTTGGAGTTTAGAAATTTCAGTTTCTAGCTCACGTGCATTAATCTTGGTTTTTGTAATATTGGGATTGGCAACCAACTCATCATACATAGCTGTAATATCAATGTAGTTATATGGTTTACCATACTCTTTTTCGACTGAGTAAGGGCTGAAGAGGTACATATCTTCATTATTACGTGCCAACTCGTAGAATTTATCTGGAACTGTAACACCAAGTGACAGTGTCTTAACACGCACCTTCTCATCAGCATTCTCTTTCTTAGTAGAAAGGAAGGCAAGAATATCTGGGTGGAAAACATCCAGGTAAACAACACCAGCACCTTGACGTTGGCCAAGTTGGTTTGAGTAAGAGAAACTGTCTTCAAAAAGCTTCATAACTGGGACAACTCCAGAAGCAGCACCAGCATATCCTTTGATAGGAGCACCAGCTTCACGTAGGTTAGATAGGCTAATACCTACCCCTCCACCAATACGTGATAATTGGAGAGCTGAGTTAATAGAACGACCGATAGAATTCATGTCGTCCGTTACTTGAATAAGGAAACATGACACGAGTTCACCACGACGGCTACGTCCAGCATTTAGAAATGAAGGAGTAGCAGGTTGGTAACGTTGGTGAATCATTTCGTTAGCAAGGTCACTAGCAAGGCTTTCATCACCATCAGCAAAGTAAAGGGCGTTGAAAAGAACGCGATCTTCAATACTTTCGAGGTAAGACTCGCCATCGTTTGTTTTGAGGGCATATTGTTGGTAGAACTTGTAGGCTGCCATGAAAGATTGGAAGCGGAATTTTTGAGTATGAATGTCTGCAGACAACTTTTCGATGAAAGCAGGTTCGTATTTACCGATGAATTCAGACTCAATATAGTCGTTTTCAATCAAATAATTAATTTTATCTGTGATGCTGTTGAATACCATTGAATTTGGCTTAACATTTTCAAGGAAGAAGGCACGAAGCGCTTCTTTATCCTTATGCAAAGGAATTTGACCGTTTACAGGACGGTTAATTTCATTGTTGAGGCGGAAGTAAGAAACATCGCCAAGATTTTTTAAAGACATAATACAGATACCAGGCTTAGTTTAAAGGTAGATTAAGGTTAACATATTAAACTAAGCAAACAAGTTCCTTTCTATATAAAAACTTGATAATTAAAGGATTTCTTTAAGTTTAGCCGGTTGAAAACCTGAAAAGACGCTATCGCCTGCTTCAATAACTGGAGCAGCAGTGAAACCAAGACTTTTTACGTAATCGATTTTTTCTGGTTGTTCATCAATGTTGATTTCTTCGAAATCAGCACCTTCCTTTTCCAAGAATTTTTTAGTCATTTTGCACTGCATGCAGTTGTTTTTAGAAAACAATGTAATCTTTGCCATTGCAAATACTCCTTTTTTAAAGATTTTAAGTGACTAGGAGTCACTTTTTCGACTTTAATAGAATACCCAAAATATTGGGAAAAATCAAGCTAAATATCTTAAGGGAATACAATATTTTGTGTTTAGTATTGAAACACAACCCTATATCTTGTGTTTTAAAGGCTTTTTTTAGTTTCTTAAATTAAATCAAATTTGTTTATAGAAATTGCTAAAATTCCAACAACTGACTGAATATGTAATAAAACATGACATCAAAATGCCGATTCTATTTGTTTTTTCAAAAAAAACAGTGTAGAATAAAGGAAATTTTTTAACTAATGGAGGTTCAAGTATGCAAGAATACTGTTCAAATCTAACTGTAAATGGTAAGACATTCTCTTTTTATGATCTCGAAAAAGCAGCAAAATCTTATGATGTCAAGGTCGGAGAACTACCTTATAGCATTCGAATACTACTTGAAAGTCTACTCCGAAAAAAAGATGGTGCTGATGTCAAGGAATCTCACATTTCTGATCTAATAAAATTTCCGAATTTTCCAACAATTTCTGAAGTACCATTTAAACCAAGTCGCGTCATTTTACAAGATTTCACAGGGGTTCCTGTTGTCGTTGACTTGGCCTCAATGCGGGATGCTATAGTGTCTAATGGTGGTAAAGCAGAACTTATTAATCCAGAGATTCCAGTAGATTTGGTTATTGACCACTCTGTTCAAGTTGATTCATATGGATGTGATACAGCGCTTGAAGATAATATCAATCTAGAATTTAAACGTAACAATGAGCGCTACGAATTTCTTAAATGGGCCGAACAGTCTTTTGAAAATTACCGTGCGGTTCCACCAGCTACCGGTATTATTCACCAGGTTAATATTGAATTTCTGAGTGATGTCATTATTGAAAAAAATGGGCTACTATATCCTGACTCTATGTTTGGTACAGATAGTCATACAACTATGATTAATGGTATTGGTGTTCTGGGTTGGGGTGTCGGTGGAATTGAAGCTGAGGCAGCTATGCTAGGCGAAGCTTCCTATTTCCCTATTCCAGAGGTTATTGGTGTACATTTAACAGGTGAACTGCCTAAAATTGCTACGGCAACAGACTTGGCTCTCAAGGTTACTCAGGTACTTCGTTCTGAAAATGTTGTTGGTAAATTTGTAGAGTATTTTGGTTCTGGCTTAAAGAACCTATCTCTAGCTGATCGTGCTACAGTGGCTAATATGGCACCAGAATATGGGGCAACTTGTGGTTATTTTCCTATTGATGACGAAACCCTTAACTACATGCGTTTAACTAACCGTGATGAGGAACATATCCAGGTCACCGAAGCCTACACAAAAGCCAATCATCTTTTTTATGACCCAAGTAAAGAAGTCAAGTATACTAAGATTGTTGAAATTGATTTGTCAACCATTAAACCTTCAATCTCAGGTCCTAAACGTCCACAGGATTTGATTCTCTTATCCGATGCTAAGCAAGAATTTCAGGATGCAGTGGTACGAGAAGCAGGTGTGCGTGGCTTTGGTTTGGATAATGAAGAGTTAGAAAAAACTGCAAAAGTTGATTTTGAGGATCATTCAGAAACAATTCAAACAGGTCATGTGGCCATAGCAGCGATTACATCATGTACCAATACCTCAAATCCTTACGTCCTTATGGCAGCCGGTCTTTTAGCCAAAAAAGCTGTTGAGAAGGGACTCGAAGTCTCTCCAACAGTCAAGACCTCTTTGGCGCCTGGATCTAAAGTCGTTACAGGTTATCTCAAAGCTTCAGGCTTGCAAAGCTACTTAGATAAGCTTGGCTTCAATTTGGTAGGTTACGGTTGTACGACGTGTATTGGTAACTCGGGAGATTTACGTCCTGAGGTAGCTAAAGCTATTGTAGACAAGGACTTACTAGCGAGTGCCGTTTTGTCAGGAAATCGTAACTTTGAAGGGCGTATTAATCCACTTGTTAAAGCAAATTTCTTGGCTAGCCCACCATTGGTTGTTGCCTATGCTTTGGCTGGTAATACTAATATTGATTTGACAACGGAGCCTTTAGGTTTTGATGACAATGGGCAAGCTGTCTATCTAGAAGATATTATGCCATCACGTGATGAAATTGAAGCTTATGTTGATAAATACGTAACCCGTCAACTTTTCCGAGACGAATATGCTAGTGTCTTCTCTGACAGTGAGAAGTGGAATGCGATTCCAACTGAACATAGACAAAATTATAAATGGAATCAGAAGTCTACCTATATTCAAAACCCACCTTACTTTGATGCTTTAGGAGATGATTTGACCATCAAACCATTGAATAATTTGAAGGTATTGGCTAAATTTGGAGATACGGTTACAACAGACCATATTTCTCCAGCTGGTAATATTGCTAGAAATAGTCCTGCGGCAGTCTATTTGTCTGAAAATGGTGTAGATTACCAAGAATTTAATTCTTATGGTAGTCGTCGTGGAAACCATGAAGTCATGATGCGAGGAACTTTTGCTAATATTCGTATCAAGAATGAGTTGGCAGAAGGAAAAATTGGTGGATATACTAAATATGATGGTGACATTCTTCCTATATATGATGCTGCTATGAAATATAAAGAAGCTAATCGAGATACGCTTGTAATTGCTGGTAAAGATTATGGGATGGGCTCAAGTCGTGACTGGGCAGCCAAAGGGGCAAATCTCCTTGGTGTAAAAGTAGTGCTTGCTGAGAGTTTTGAGCGTATTCACCGTTCAAATCTAGTCATGATGGGAATTTTGCCGGTACAATTTATGGAAGGAGAAAATGCTGAAAGTCTTGGATTGACAGGACATGAGACCTTTAGCTTTGACCTTTCAGAAAATCCAGGTGTGCATGATGTTATCACCGTTACAGCTTCAACACCTGAACAAACCAAAACCTTTAAAGCCTTGGTACGCTTTGATGCAGATGCCGATATTCGCTACTATAAAAATGGTGGTATCTTGCCAATGGTTGTAAGAAAAAAATTGAAGGGAGCCTAATATGACAACAGTTGAAATTAATGGACTTAAGGATATGATTGCCTGTAATACTAGGATTTCATCTATCATTGATGATCATTTATCGTATTCAGGATATGATATTTCTGAGTTTATGGATAATAAAGCGTCTTTTGAGGAAGTGATTTATCTCTTGTGGAATGGGCATCTTCCTACGCAAATGGAACTCAAGTATTTTGAAGCTGAGTTGCGTAAGAACTATGATATTTCTGATGCTGTAGAGCAATGCATTCTTATCCAATCTCGGCCACATTTGCACCCAATGAGTGTTTTACGTTCAACAGTCTCCCTTCTTGGAGTTTACAATGTGGATGCTGAGGAAAGATCCATGGAGGCAATTTATCAGCAAAGTATTGAATTGATGGCTAAATTGCCTACAATTATTACGACTTTTGCACGCTTACGTACTGGTAAAATGCCCCTTAAACCACGGAAGGATTTAGGCTTTGCGGCTAATTTTCTCTACATGCTGAATGGTGTTGAACCTTCTGAAATTGAAGTTGAGGCTATGAATAAGGCCTTAATTCTACATGCTGACCATGAGTTGAATGCTTCAACTTTTGCAGCGCGTGTTTGTGCCTCGACTCTGACAGATATCTATTCTTGTGTTACAACAGCTATTGGTGCTCTAAAAGGTCCCCTGCATGGTGGAGCTAATGAACGCGTCTTTGATATGCTTAAAGAAATCCGTGAATCCGGTGATGTTAATGCTTACTTGCAGGAAAAGCTTGACTCTAAAGAGAAAATTATGGGATTTGGACACCGTGTATACAAGAAACAGGATCCTCGTGAAATTTTCTTAAGAGATATGGCTAAAAAGTTGACAGAGGGTACTGAGAATGAAGAATTCTTTAATATGTCTCAAGAAATTGAAGAGTTCATGAAAGAAAAGAAGGGATTAATTCCCAATGTGGACTTCTATTCAGCCACTGTATATCATACTCTAGGAATTGATAGTGATATCTTTACACTCATCTTTGCTATGAGTCGGGTTGCCGGCTGGATTGCTCATATTCAAGAGCAACAAAAAAATAACAAATTGATTCGTCCACGCTCGCAGTACATCGGACAAGAAAATATGACGTATATTCCTTTAGAAAAACGCTAGGGAGGAAAGCTATATGGCAGAAAAAATCGTAATGAAAAATGGACAGCTTCAAGTTTCTGATCATCCAATTATCCCTTTTATTGAAGGGGATGGTGTTGGACATGATATCTGGAAGAATGCCCAAGCAATCTTTGATAAAGCAGTAGAAGTAGCCTATGAAGGAAATCGTCATATTGAGTGGCAAGAGCTTCTAGCCGGTAAGAAGGCTTATGACAAAACAGGCGAGTGGTTGCCGAAAGAAACCTTGGAGGCTATTCGAGAAAGTTTAGTAGCTATTAAGGGACCGCTTGAGACGCCAGTAGGTGGTGGTATTCGTTCTTTAAATGTAGCTTTACGTCAAGAACTTGATCTCTACGCTTGTGTTAGACCTGTTCGTTACTTTGACGGAGTAGCAAGTCCACTTAAAGAACCAGAAAAAACAAATATTACTATCTTCCGTGAGAATACTGAGGATATTTATGCGGGAATTGAATGGGAAGCAGGAACGACAGATGTCAAGCGCGTGATTGAGTTTCTCCAGACAGAGATGAATGTTAGTAAAATTCGCTTCCCAGAATCAAGTAGTATCGGAATCAAGCCAATTTCAATAGAAGGAAGTAAACGTCTCATTCGCTCGGCTATCGACTATGCTCTCAAAAACAATCTAAAGAAAGTGACATTGGTTCATAAAGGGAATATTCAAAAATTCACAGAAGGTGGCTTCCGTAAATGGGGTTATGAAGTGGCTCAGGAAGACTATAAAGAAGAATTGATGGATGGTCGTTTAGAGATTAACGATATAATCGCGGATAACTTTTTACAACAGATTCTTTTGAATCCAGAAAAATTTGATGTTGTTGCATTAACCAACTTGAATGGTGATTATGCCAGTGATGCACTAGCTGCTCAGGTTGGTGGTATCGGAATCTCCCCTGGAGCCAATATTAACTATCAAACAGGTCATGCAATTTTTGAAGCAACACATGGAACAGCTCCGGATATTGCGAATCAAGATAAGGCTAATCCTTGCTCAGTTCTATTATCTGGCTGCATGCTTCTAGAATATATCGGTTGGTCTGAAGCAGCTCAACTGATTAAAAGTGCTATTGAGGAGACATTTAAAGATGATATCTTTACAGCTGACTTAGCATTTGGGAAACAAGAATATTCAACGAGTGCTTTTAGTAATCAAATTCTTTCAATTATGTGATTGTTTTTGCTCAAAAATGAAAATTAATGGTTGAAAACACTATGAAAGACATTTTCTGAAAATGTTGTAAATAACTAAAGACTAGTATTTGCTTATGTTTTAAAAAATGAAAATGAGCAGTAAAATGAGAGACAGTCTTTTGAAAAACTTGTAGAAAGTGCGTTTTAACCTTGATAATATCAAACAGCTATGTTATAATTCTAAATTGTAAGGGTTATCATTGATAACTCAAATATTCCAAATTAAGAAGGAGAGTCCATTATGGCTTCTAAAGATTTCCACATTGTTGCAGAAACTGGTATTCACGCACGTCCAGCTACTTTGCTTGTTCAAACAGCAAGTAAATTTGCTTCAGATATCACTCTTGACTATAAAGGTAAAGCAGTTAACCTTAAATCTATCATGGGTGTTATGAGTCTTGGTGTTGGTCAAGGTGCTGACGTAACTATTTCTGCAGAAGGTGCTGACGCTGATGATGCAATCTCAGCAATCGCAGAAACAATGACAAAAGAAGGATTGGCATAAAAATATGACAGAAATGCTTAAAGGAATCGCGGCATCTGATGGTGTTGCAGTTGCTAAGGCATATCTGCTTGTTCAACCGGACTTGTCATTTGAAACTGTTACAGTTGAAGATACAAGTGCAGAAGAGGCTCGTCTAGATGCTGCTCTAGCGGCGTCGCAAGACGAGCTTTCTGTTATCCGTGAAAAAGCAGTTGAAAGCCTTGGTGAAGAGGCCGCAGCCGTTTTTGATGCTCATTTGATGGTCCTTGCTGACCCAGAAATGACTGGTCAAATCAAAGAAACTATCCGTGCTAAACAAGTCAATGCCGAAGCTGCTTTGACAGAAGTAACTAACATGTTTATCGCGATCTTTGAAGGTATGGAAGATAACCCATACATGCAAGAACGTGCAGCGGATATTCGTGACGTTACTAAACGTGTGCTTGCAAACTTGCTTGGTAAGAAATTGCCAAATCCAGCAACAATCGATGAAGAATCAATCGTTGTTGCTCATGACTTGACTCCATCTGATACAGCTCAGTTGAACAAAAAATTTGTAAAAGCTTTTGTTACTAATATCGGTGGACGTACTAGTCACTCTGCAATTATGGCTCGTACACTTGAAATCGCAGCAGTTCTTGGAACAAACAACATAACTGAACTTGTTAAAGATGGTGACATTTTAGCGGTTTCAGGTATTACTGGTGAAGTTGTTATTAATCCAACTGAAGAACAAATTGCTGAGTTTAAGGCGGCTGGTGAAGCTTACGCTAAACAAAAGGCAGAATGGGCTCAACTTAAAGATGCTCAAACAGTTACTGCTGATGGAAAACACTTCGAGTTAGCAGCAAACATCGGTACACCTAAAGACGTTGAAGGTGTTAACGATAATGGTGCAGAAGCAGTTGGTCTTTATCGTACAGAATTCTTGTATATGGATTCTCAAGACTTCCCAACTGAAGAAGACCAATATGAAGCATATAAAGCAGTTCTTGAAGGTATGAATGGTAAACCTGTTGTTGTTCGTACAATGGACATCGGTGGGGATAAAGAACTTCCTTACTTTGACCTTCCTAAAGAAATGAATCCATTCTTGGGTTACCGTGCATTACGTATTTCTATCTCTGAAACTGGTAACCAAATGTTCCGTACTCAATTACGTGCCTTGCTTCGTGCATCTGTTCACGGTAAATTACGTATCATGTTCCCAATGGTTGCTTTGTTGACTGAGTTCCGTACTGCTAAAGGTATTCTTGAAGAAGAAAAAGCTAAATTAGTTGCTGAAGGTGTTGCCGTTGCAGACGACATCGAAGTAGGTATCATGATTGAAATCCCAGCTGCAGCAATGCTTGCTGATCAATTTGCTAAGGAAGTTGATTTCTTCTCAATTGGTACAAACGACCTTATCCAATACACTATGGCTGCTGACCGTATGAACGAACAAGTTTCATACCTTTACCAACCATATAACCCATCAATCCTTCGTTTGATTAACAATGTTATCAAAGCGGCTCACTCTGAAGGTAAATGGGCTGGTATGTGTGGTGAAATGGCCGGTGACCAAACTGCTGTTCCACTTCTTGTCGGAATGGGCTTGGATGAGTTCTCAATGTCAGCGACATCTGTCCTTCGTACACGTAGCTTGATGAAGAAACTTGACACAGCTAAAATGGAAGAATACGCTAACCGTGCACTTACTGAATGTTCAACAATGGAAGAAGTTCTTGAACTTTCAAAAGAATATGTTAACGTAGATTAATCAAAAAAAGTGGAGGCTTGGGCTTTCACTTTTTTTATATCTAAACAGAGACAAAATAATTGACTCATTCTTTAGTTAGGAGTAAAATACGGCTAACCTAGGTTAATAATTTTTAGTATTTTTTGTCAAAATTTTCTGAATAATCCTCATTTAAATGTTGGAATATTTCTAAAAAAGTGATAAAATAGGTCTTATAATAGATAAAAGGAGTTACTATCTTGGCTAAACAATACAAAAACTATGTCAATGGTGAGTGGAAAACATCTGAAAATTCAATTACTATCTACGCACCTGCAAACGGTGAGGAACTTGGGTCAGTTCCAGCTATGAGCCAAGCTGAAGTAGACGAAGTCTACGCAGCAGCTAAAGCAGCACTCCCAGCATGGCGTGCGCTTTCATATGCTGAACGTGCAGCTTATCTTCATAAAGCAGCTGATATCTTGGAACGTGATGCAGAAAAAATTGGACAAGTTCTTTCTAAAGAAATTTCAAAAGGTTTGAAATCTGCAATTGGTGAAGTTGTTCGTACTGCTGAAATTATCCACTATGCAGCTGAAGAAGGTTTGCGTTTGGAAGGTGAAGTACTTGAAGGTGGTGCTTTTGATGCTGGTAGCAAGAAAAAAATTGCTGTTGTTCGTCGCGAACCAGTAGGTCTTGTACTTGCTATCTCACCATTTAACTACCCAGTAAACTTGGCTGGTTCTAAAATTGCTCCTGCCTTGATCGCTGGTGACGTTGTTGCCTTCAAACCACCAACACAAGGTTCTATCTCAGGGCTTCTTTTGGTAGAAGCGTTCGTTGAAGCTGGTATCCCTGCTGGTGTCTTGAACTCTATCACAGGACGTGGTTCAGTTATTGGTGATTACATCGTTGAACACAAAGCAGTTGACTTTATCAACTTTACAGGTTCGACTCCAGTCGGTGAAAATATCGGCCGTTTGGCAGCAATGCGTCCAATCATGCTTGAACTTGGTGGTAAAGATGCCGCTATCGTTCTTGAAGATGCTGATCTTGACTTGACTGCTAAAAACATTGTGGCTGGTGCCTTTGACTATTCAGGTCAACGTTGTACAGCTATCAAACGTGTCCTTGTAATGGATAGCGTTGCAGATGAATTGGTAGAAAAAGTAACTGCTTTGGTAGGTAATATCACTGTTGGTATGCCTGAAGAAAGCGCAAGCGTTACACCACTTATCGATACAAAAGCAGCTGACTTCGTACAAGGTTTGATTGATGATGCAGTTGAACAAGGTGCTACTGCTAAAACTGAATTGAAACGTGAAGGTAACCTTATTTACCCAGCAGTCTTTGACCATGTAACAACTGATATGCGTCTTGCTTGGGAAGAACCATTTGGTCCAGTATTGCCATTCATCCGTGTATCTTCAGTTGAAGAAGCAATCAAGATTTCTAACGAATCTGAATTTGGACTTCAAGGTGCTGTCTTCACACAAGACTACCCACGTGCATTCGCAATTGCTGAGCAACTTGAAGTTGGTACAGTTCACATCAACAATAAAACACAACGTGGTACAGATAACTTCCCATTCCTTGGTGTTAAAGGATCTGGTGCCGGAACTCAGGGTGTGAAATACTCTATCGAAGCTATGACTCGTGTGAAATCAACAGTATTTGATGTTACAAACTACTAAGCGTTAAGTCAGTTAATAATTGTAAAAAGTAAAGAGGGCCTTAGTTATAAGGCTCTTTTTTTGTAAAAATTTGGTATAATAGAATAAAATTTTGAATAGAGTGAGTTTTCTGACAATGAATAAATCTTATTTTTATTTGGTGATGAAGACGCATGAGTTAGAAGTGCCTTACACTGGTAAACTTCGTCGTGTGCGTGTTCTTCTACCTAAAAACTATGAAACAGATACAGATCGTTCCTACCCTGTCGTGTATTTTCATGATGGTCAGAATGTTCTTTATAGTAAGGAGTCATTTTCTGGCTATTCTTGGAAGATTATCCCAACAATCAAGCGTAACCCTGATATTTCGCGTATGATTGTTGTAGCCATTGATAATGATGGTCCTGACCGTATGAACGAGTATTCTGCATGGAAGTACCAAGAATCTAATATCCCAGGTATGCAGTTTGGCGGTAAGGGCGTAGAGTATGCTGAGTTCATTATGGATGTGGTAAAACCCTTTATTGATAAGGAATACCGCACACTTCCAGACCGACAACATACTGCCATGATTGGATCTTCACTTGGTGGTAATATCACTCAGTTTATGGGGCTTGATTACAAGGATCAAATTGGCTGTTTAGGGGTATTTTCTTCAGCCAACTGGTTGCATCAGGAGGCCTTTGATCGATATATATCCCGTCAAGATCTAGATGCTAATCAACGTGTCTATATCTATGTAGGCACAGAAGAAGCCGATGATACAGACAAAACTTTGATGGCTGGTAATATTAAGCAGGCTTATATTGATTCGTCTCTGAGATATTATCATGATTTGATTGATCGTGGGGTTGATTTGGAGAATATTAAGATTCACATTCAATCTGGAGCTGAACATAATGAGGAGGCCTGGGCCGAGAATCTACCTGACTGTCTTCGCTTTTTCGCTGAAAACTGGGAATAGTCATCCTTGCCATAACTATTTAAATTGTAATAAAGGAAAAGGAATTAAAATATGAATACCGAACATCTTAGCCACTGGAGTGGTCAGCTTAATCGTGAAATGTATGTTAACCGTTATGGGCACGCTGGTATCCCTATCGTGGTTTTTGCCTCATCAGGTGGTAGCCATAACGAATACTATGATTTTGGTATGATTGATGCCTGTGCACGTTTTATTGAAGAAGGACGCTTACAATTCTTTACACTTTCAAGTGTAGATAGTGAAAGTTGGCTTTGCGATTGGAAAAATCCACACGATCGTGCTGAAATGCATCGTGCTTATGAACGTTATGTTATTGAAGAAGCTATTCCATATATCAAACATAAAACTGGTTGGTTTGATCCAATGATGACAACAGGTTGTTCAATGGGTGCTTACCATGCTCTTAATTTCTTCTTGCAACATCCTGATGTTTTCAATAAAGTAGTGGCACTTAGTGGTGTTTATGATGCTCGTTTCTTTGTTGGAGAGTTTGGAGGAGATGAGGCTATTTACCAAAATTCACCATCAGATTATATTTGGAATCAAAATGATGGTTGGTTTATTGATCGTTATCGTCAAGCTGAAATTGTTGTGTGTACAGGTCTTGGTGCCTGGGAACAAGATGGTCTTCCTTCTTATTACAAACTTAAGGAAGCTTTTGAACAAAAGAATATTCCAGCTTGGTTCTCTGAGTGGGGCCACGATGTTGCTCACGATTGGGAATGGTGGCGCAAACAAATGCCTTATTTCCTTGATAATATGAACCTATAATATCGTATCTAAGCTATCTAAATAACTATCAAAGAGGAATCACTAATGAATTATCTTGTTATTTCACCATACTATCCACAAAACTTCCAACAGTTTACAGTCGAACTTGCTAATAAGGGAATCACAGTTCTTGGTATTGGTCAAGAGCCTTATGAACAGTTGGATCAATCTTTGAAAGATGCTTTGACTGAGTATTTCCGTGTGGATAATTTGGAAAACTTGGAAGAAGTGAAACGTGCGGTAGCCTTTCTCTTCTATAAACATGGACCAATCGATCGTATCGAATCTCATAATGAATACTGGTTGGAATTGGATGCAGCTCTTCGTGAACAGTTTAATGTTTTTGGTGCTAAGCCAGAAGATCTTAAGAAGACCAAATTTAAGTCTGAAATGAAAAAGCTCTTCCAAAAAGCTGGAGTTCCAGTTGTACCTGGTGCTGTCATTAAAACTAATGAAGATGTGGATAAAGCCGTACAAGAAATCGGTCTTCCAATGATTGCTAAGCCAGATAACGGGGTTGGTGCAGCTGCAACTTTCAAACTCGAAACAGAAGATGATATCAATCACTTCAAAGCTGAGTGGGACCGTGAAACCGTTTATTTCTTTGAAAAATTTGTAAATTCAAGTGAAATCTGTACTTTCGATGGTTTGGTTGATAGAGATGGTAATATTGTATTTTCAACTACCTTTGATTATGCTCACACTCCACTTGACTTGATGATTTACAAGATGGATAATTCTTACTATGTTCTTAAGGAAATGGATCCTAAATTGCGTAAGTATGGTGAAGCCATTGTCAAAGAATTTGGTATGAAGGAACGTTTCTTCCATATTGAATTTTTCCGTGATGGTGATGATTATATTGCTATTGAGTACAACAATCGACCAGCAGGTGGTTTCACGATTGATGTATATAACTATGCCCATTCTATCGATTTGTACAAGGGCTATGCAGATATCGTTGCTGGTGATCCATTCCCTGGATCTCACTTTGAACCACTTTATTGTTTGGCGACTTCACGTCGTGCAAGTTCTCATTATGCTTATTCAGAGGAAGAACTTTTCGACAAGTATCGTAAACAACTCAAAGTTAAGAAAATCATGCCAGCTGCCTTTGCAGAGTTACAGGGTGACTACCTCTATATGTTGACTACTCCAAGTCGTGAGGAAATGGAACAAATGATTGAGGACTTTGGTAAAAAAGCTTAATCTGTATATGTTAAAAGCACTTCAGTTGATTCTGAAGTGCTTTTGTCATGCCTTATTTTTCGTGAAGTTCTTGATTTTTCAGAACCAGTTCTGAAACTTTGGCGAATTTTTTAAGTTTTTTGAGATCTTCTGGATGGGTTACCAAGCTAATCACCCTACCTTCATTTCCCATACGGCCAGTACGTCCTGAACGGTGAGTGTAGGCTTCACGGTCTCGAGGAATATCAAAGTTGATGACCACTTCAAGGTTTTCAATATCAATACCACGTGCTAAGAGATCAGTCCCTAATAAGAGTGAAATCTCGTGATTTTTAAATTTTTCCAAGATAACCTTACGGAATTTAACGTTGATGTCACTAGCCAATGATACCGCTGAAGCTCCGTTAAATTGGAGACGTTCTTCAGTAGCACCAAGATCAGAAAGACTGTTGAAAAAGACAAGGCCACGGAAGTCAGGAATATTGGAGAACTTACGAAGAAGTTCGACACGGTTACGTTTATCAACGCTGATGTAATAATGTTTGATGGTGTCTAGTTTCTGATCAGACAGGTCATAAACGATAGTATTTTCGATAAGATCTTGATCGTCAATTTTGTTGGTTGCTGAAATATAGATCATTTGGTGGTCGCGAGGGACATGGTGGCTGATTTTTGTGACGAAGTGATATTGGCTATCACTGAGAAGCTCGTCAAATTCATCGAGAACAATGGTATTGACGTTCATCATTTTGATTTTTTTGAGTTTAATCAACTCAAAGATACGACCAGGAGTTCCAATAAGAATCTCTGGTCCTTTTTTCAGACGTTCAATTTGTCGTTTTTGACTAGAGCCAGAAAGGAAGAGTTGAGCAGTGATTCCTAGAGGTTCACCCCATTGTTTGGTTACATCAAAAATTTGTCCAGCAAGTTCAGAGTTAGGTGCTAGAATAAGCAGTTGCTGAGCTTTTTTTGGCTTAAGAGAGAGAAGAAGTGGGAGAAGGTAGGCTAGGGTCTTACCTGTTCCAGTTGGACTGATACCTAAGATATTGTCCCCTTCAGTAATTGGTGTAAATAGTTCTTTTTGAATGGAGGTTTCTGTCGTGATTCCTTTTTCTTTAAGAAGGTTTTGCCATTGTTCAGGAAAGTTTTTAAACATAAATATAAAAGTCTCATTTTCTATATGGATTTGCTTTTATTATATCATGATTTAGTGTAGAATAGATACGAAAGACTATATTAGATAGGAATTTACCATGCCTAAAAAACCGATTATTATTGGGGTTACGGGTGGCTCTGGTGGTGGTAAGACCAGTGTTTCTCGTGCCATTCTATCAAATTTTCCAGATGAGAAAATTGCCATGATTGAGCATGATTCTTATTATAAGGATCAGTCACATTTGACTTTTGAAGAGCGTGTGTCAACTAACTATGACCATCCTTTTGCTTTTGATACAGATCTTATGATTGAGCATATCAATGAGCTGATTGCTGGACGTCCAGTAGATATTCCGATTTATGATTACACGCAACACACTCGTAGTGATAAGACCTATCGTCAGGAACCTCAGGATGTTTTTATCGTTGAAGGGATTTTGGTACTTGAAGATAAACGTTTGCGTGATTTGATGGATATCAAGCTCTTTGTAGATACTGATGATGACATCCGTATTATCCGCCGTATTAAGCGTGATATGGAAGAGCGTGGTCGTAGCTTAGATAGTATTATCGAGCAGTATATCAGTGTGGTCAAACCTATGTATCATCAGTTTATTGAGCCAACCAAACGCTATGCGGATGTGGTGATTCCTGAAGGTGTCACAAATACTGTTGCAATCGATTTGATTAATACTAAGGTAGCTAGCATTCTAGAAGAAAGTAAGAAAGCCTAAGCAGGAGCTTGGCTTTTTTGGTATAATTGAAACGTTATGATTATTTTACAAGGAAACAAGATTGAGCGCTCTTTCTCAGGAGATGTGCTCTTTGATAATATTAATATTCAGGTAGATGAACGTGATCGTATTGCCTTGGTTGGCCGTAACGGTGCTGGAAAATCAACCTTGTTGAAAATCTTGGTTGGAGAGGAAGCACCGACAAGTGGTGACATCAACACCAAACGTGATTTGAACCTGTCTTACTTGGCTCAGGATAGTCGTTTTGAGTCTAGTAAGACCATCTATGCGGAAATGTTGAATGTCTTTGCAGATCTACGTGCAGATGAAAACCGTTTGCGTGACATGGAAATGAAGATGGCTGACTTGACTGGGGCAGACTTGGACAAGTTAATGACTGACTACGATCGCCTTTCCGAGGATTTCAGACAGCGTGGTGGTTTTACCTATGAATCTGACATCAAAGCTATTCTCAATGGTTTTAAGTTTGATGAAAGCATGTGGGAGATGTCCATTTCAGAACTTTCTGGAGGGCAAAACACGCGCTTAGCTTTGGCGAAAATGCTGCTTGAGAAGCCTGAACTCTTGGTACTGGATGAACCGACCAACCACTTGGATATCGAAACCATTGCTTGGTTGGAGAATTACTTGGTTAATTATCAGGGGGCTCTAATCATTGTCAGTCACGACCGGTATTTTTTGGATAAGGTAGCAACAGTAACCCTAGATTTGACTAAACATAGTTTAGATCGTTATGTCGGAAATTATTCAAAATTCATGGACCTTAAGGCTGAAAAGTTGGCCACTGAAGTAAAGAACTTCGAAAAGCAACAAAAGGAAATTGCTAAGCTGGAGGACTTTGTTAATCGTAATATTGTTCGTGCCTCTACAACTAAGCGTGCCCAAGCCCGTCGTAAACAGCTTGAGAAAATGGAACGTCTGGATAAGCCAACAGAAGGTCAAAAGTCAGCTAATATGACTTTCCATGCGGACAAGGTCTCTGGAAATGTAGTCTTGACTGTGAGGGATGCTGCTATTGGTTATGACGACGAGATTCTCTCAGAGCCTATTTCTCTGGATGTTAAGAAGATGGATGCCATTGCCATTGTGGGACCTAATGGTATTGGAAAAACAACCTTTATCAAGTCGGTAGTCGGTAAACTGCCATTTATCAAGGGAACATCAACTTATGGTGCCAATGTTGAAGTGGGTTACTATGACCAAACCCAATCTTCCTTGACACCGTCAAACACTGTTCTTGATGAGTTGTGGAATGATTTTGCGACAACTCCTGAAGTTGAGATTCGTAACCGTTTGGGAGCCTTTCTCTTCTCAGGTGATGATGTCAAAAAGTCTGTTTCCATGCTTTCTGGTGGTGAGAAGGCTCGTCTGCTACTAGCCAAATTGTCAATGGAAAATAATAACTTTCTAATCCTGGATGAGCCAACCAACCACTTGGACATTGATAGTAAGGAAGTCTTGGAAAATGCCCTTATTGACTTTGATGGAACGCTCCTCTTTGTCAGCCACGACCGTTACTTCATCAACCGTGTGGCAACAAAAGTGATGGAAATTTCTGAGAATGGGGCAACCATTTATCTTGGGGATTATGATTACTACCTTGAGAAAAAGGCGGAGCTTGAAGAATTAGCACGACTTGAAGCGGAAGAAAATCAAGGGCCAGAGGAGACCCAAGTAGCTTCAGCGGGTGCTAGTGATTATCAAGCTCAAAAAGCTAGTCAAAAAGAGATCCGTAAACTAAGCCGACGTATTGAGCAAATCGAAAATGAATTAGAAACCATCGAAGAACGCTTGGGGAAAATCTCTGTTGCCATGCTTGAAACCAATGATGTGGCGGAATTGTCTGACTTGCAGAAAGAACTAGATGACTTGTCAGTCAATCAAGAGGCTCTGATGGAAGAGTGGAGTGACCTTTCGGAACAGTTGGAAAGTTAAACAAACATGGAAACCTTTTTATATTTTAAGTTGTAAAAGGATTTCATTGTTGTCATACTAGTCTTAGTATATAAAAGAAGACTAGATTTATGAACAAAGTGAAGAAAAAAGTGTATCGTAATATGACATCTTTCAATATGATGGCATGGGGATCATTTGCCTTCTTTGTAATCTTGATGTTGGTAGGCCTCTATACTCTTAAACATCCGTTGATGGTTAAGGGGTACTATCTTATGGGATGTGTTGGTTTGATTTTATCTTCATTTACGATATCTAAGGTTGTCCGTGATAACCAAAAGATGAGGAAAACTATAACAAACTCATTGCCCCAAAAACATATGAACAATAATAGGAGAAACCTGAAAAGGTTTTTTCTTTTTTTGCAGAAAATGTACTAATATTCTGAGTTTTGCTAAATGGAAGTGTTATAATGGAATGAGAGGGTTTGAGCACTTTGTTTTATGGTATCGGACCCAATGCCTTATAAGACTAATCATCGTATAAGAATACGTTAGTGAAAAGGTAGGTAATATTATGGAATTCAAAGTGAAAGATGGTCAAATCATCTATTATCGTGACCTTGGTAAAGGCTTTCCAATTGTCTTCTTGCATGGCAACAATTTATCAGGAAACTACTTTGGTAAGCAAGGAATTCTATATCGAGACTATCGTTTAATTTTCATTGATAGTCGTAATCATGGCAGATCCAGTCGTCAGAGTGCTAAGATGACCTTTGAACAGATGGCTGCCGATTTGGAGGAAATTTTGCAATTTTTAAATATCAAAAAGGCTCTGTTTGTTGGTCACAGTGATGGGGCTAATCTAGCTATGGTTTATGCCAGTCGCTTTCCTGACCGGATTGCAGGGCTCTTGCTTAATGCAGGGAATATGACCTTTAAAGGATTAACCAGACGCTCAAGATTTCTGGTTTATATACAGTATTATTGCCTAAAAGCCTTATCGCCATTTTCATCTAAAATGGACATCATGGCTCAGATAACAGAGCTCATGCTACATGATTTGCCACTGGATAGGGAACGACTACATCAGGCTTCCTATCCTGTTTGGGTAGTTATGGGACAAAGAGATGTCATTAGTATTAGTCATTCAAGGGATATTTCGGACCTTTTTCCAATTCATAAGCTCTATGTTGAACGGAGACAAGGGCATCGTCTGGCTCAACGAAAATATAAGGTTTTTAATCAAATGATCCGTGAGTTAGTTAGAATTAGTCGAAAAGAGGTGGTGGCATGAAGCAACTTATAGAGAGACTTCAACCTTTAAAAACTGCCGTTAAATCTATCTTCTTTATTTCTATTACGGTTCTTGTTGTTGTAGAGTTGGTTCGTTTGAAACGAACGATCACTTTAGAATCGCTAGAATCAGCTTTATCAGGTCTGTCAATTTGGCATCTTGCTTTGATGGTAGTGATAGGTTTAATTGCTGTGTCACCTATGCTCTTTTATGACCTTATCTTGAATAGGGAGTTAGAGACGGATTTTTCCAAATCCTATATACTAGAAACGAGTTGGGCTGTCAATACCATTAATAACTTGGCTGGTTTTGCCGGTTTAGTCGACGTGGGGTTGAGGTATTCCTTTTATTCTGAAGATGGGCAGGAGAAGTCTGGTGTTAAGGCACTATCACGTTTATTGCCTTACTTTATGTCGGGCTTGTCACTCCTAAGCGGCTTGGTGTTTGCTACCTTTTGGTTTTTCCCTCTAAGTCCAGACTTGAGAAAGTATTGGTTGCTTTTGTTAGGAATTTTCCTTTATTTGCCTTTTATTTTCTTTATTTCCAGTCGTGAAAAATTGACCTATTTTGGGCAAGTGTCGTTGAAAACGAGACTAAGTCTTCTTTTAGCTTCGACAGCCGAATGGGGAACGGCCCTTGGGAGCTTTGTAAGTGTGGCTTATTTAATGGGCTTGCATGTTCCTCTTTATAATCTGATTCCTCTTTATTTCCTAGCGGTTATTATTGGTATCTTCTCTATGATTCCGGGCGGGATTGGTAGTTTCGATTTGATTGTGATTACCGGTCTGACGTCTATGGGGGTTAGTAATGCTCTAGCGGTCAGCCTACTATTGCTCTTTCGTCTAACCTACTACATCATTCCATTTTTATTAGGTGTTGTCTTCTTTTTCAAACACATGGGAGGCCACATCAATGAGAAATACTTCAAAATTCCTTCACGAGTATTTGGTGGAAGTTTCCATCGTATCCTTGTTTATTTGTTACGTTTTTTAGGAATCTTCTTGATTTTATCTGCCCTAATCCCAGAACGCTTGGCAAATGTTTACTTTATTAACCGTTTCGATCCTATTCAGGAACAGTTGATCTGGCAGTTTCCGAGTATTTTATTTGGAACCCTCTTTGTTTTCATGGCTCGTCTGATCAGACGTCGGGTTAAGGGAGCTTTCATTGCCTCCTTGGTAACCTTTGTCTTGGCTTTAATTTATGTCAATCTCAATGGTATTTCTTGGGCCATGTCATTCCTAATTGTACTCTCTTTGGTGCTTATGTTGATCATCAGAAAGCGGTTGTATCATCGTTACTTTGTTTATAGTTGGGAAGACAAAACTAAGGATTTCCTTTTCCTAGCCTTTACTATTCTGGTTCTTCTTGTTCTGGGTGGTAGCGGTTTTTGGTCTCATTTATTGCCACCTAGGAACCGAGATGTTCTTGGACATTTTGTTCATATTTGGTTTGATATTTTACTGGGATCGGTAATCATTTCAACCATTGTTTGGGTTGTTTTGAGAGTTTTGGCACCTCGTAAGCATTTTGGTCAAAGCATGAATAATGAGCGCTTCACAGCACTTCTTGAGAAATATGGGGGCGCATCAGAAAGTGCTCTAGCTTATTTACATGATAAACGCCTCTTTTGGTATCGTGTCGATGGACAAGACCAGGTAGTTTTCCAATTTGCACAAACCAGTAATAAGTGTGTGATTATGGGCAATCCTATTGGTAATGAAATATATTATCGTCCAGCTTGGGAAGCTTTCTTGAAAAACTTATCTGATTGGAATTTACAGGCTTTATTTTATGAGGCGGATGAGAGTGTGACCCTTATGCTTCATGATTATGGCTTTGACTTCATGAAATTTGGAGAAAATGCCATGGTTGATTTGACAACATTTTCTGTCGATGGTAAGCATGGTAAGAAGTTTCGTAAACCAACCAATCGTGTGGAAAAAGCAGGCTTCCAGTTTAAATTACTTAATCCTCCATTTTCGGAGACTCAGATGCAGGAAATGAAGGCAGTCTCAGATATTTGGCTTAATGGTCGTAAGGAGAAAGGTTTCTCTCTTGGTTTCTTTGATGAAGCCTATCTACAAAAAGCACCGATTGCTATCGTTGAGAGTGAAGAAGGCGACATTGTGGCCTTTGCTAATATCATGCCGACCCAAAATAAACAGGTGGCGACCATTGACCTTATGCGTTACGACTTTGAGAAGGCTCCTGAAGGCATTATGGACTACCTCTTCGTTAAACTCTTCCAATACTTCCAAGCAGAAGACAAGAAGTACTTTGATATGGGAATGGCTCCCCTAGCCAACGTTGGTACTGAAGAAGATAGTTTTTTAGAGGAAAAGGTTGCCAATTTAGTTTATATTTTTGCTCAGCGTTTTTACTCTTTTAGTGGGCTCCAACGTTACAAGGAAAAATTCTCTCCAATTTGGTCTCCAAAATACATTGTCTATCCAAAAAGAACCTGGCTCTTGTTTGATATGATTGCTATTCTAAGGATTGATAATCGTAAAATTGAAGATAAAATGAAGAAAAGACGTCTTTGGAAGTAAATACGACAAAAAAAGTGACCCTTGGAGGGTCACTTTTTTTGTTTAAAAGAATTATTTCTCGAATTCAGCTTTTGATTTAGTATCTGCATACTCTTCAGCAATCTCGCTTGAGAGGATGTCATCATAACTTGGTAATTGAATATCCTGACCATATTTGTTACGAAGGGCAGTTGTTACCAAGCGGTAAGCAAGGTTAGCATTACGAGAAAGAATCGGACCATGGAAGTAGCTACCATAAACGTTTTTATAGTGGACACCTTCAGTACCATCTTCCTTGTTATTACCATTACCGTAGACCACTTTACCAAGTGGTTTTTCATCATCAGAAAGAAAGGTACGTCCTTGGTGATTTTCAAAACCATAATAGGTTTCATTGAACTCTTCGTTATGAATTTTGATGTCACCGATGTAACGGTTATCTTCTTGATTAAGGGTGTAGTGACCCATAACACCAATACCATCAATGCGGACACCATTGGCTTGGACGTAATATTGTCCGAGAAGTTGGAAACCACCGCAGATGGCTAGGAGAACTTTATTATCTTGGATGAATTGACCAATGGCATCACGTTTTGATGGGAGGTCTTTAGCAACGATAGATTGTTCATAGTCTTGACCACCACCAAAGAATACCATGTCGTAGTAGTCCTTGTCGAAGTAGTCTCCAACAGAAACGATGTTGAAGGTCATTTTAGCACCAAGCTTTTCCCCCACGTATTTTATCATAAGGACATTACCGTTGTCACCATAGGTATTGAGCAGATTACCGTAAAGGTGGGCAACATTTAGGTCATAGGTGTAGTCACGATTTTCTGGAGATTTGAGAGAAGTATAAGTCATTAGTTCATCTCCTTTCCGACAACATGACGTTGGGCAAGAATATCACGGAATTCAAGCATGGCAGTATAGGTCGCTAGGATATAGGCATGGTCGCAGTCTTGCTTTTCAATTAGGGTCATAATATCTTCGAGTTTTTCTGCTTGTGTAATTTTGTCCTCTGGATAGCCAGTCACACGAAGACGGCGGGCAATTTCAGAGTGACGGACACCACCAGCATTAATTTCAGGAATATCCATCTCGAGAATACTTTCAAAGTTGGCATCCCAAATCCAGCTGGTGTCAATACCATCAGCATAGTTGGCATTAAGAAGGACTGACAAGCTAAATGGATAGTCTGCAAGTTTAATCATATCCAGAGCTTGGCTAGCTCCAACTGGATTCTTAATCAGTACGAGAGTACATGATTTATCACCAATTTTAAAGGTTTCTTGGCGTCCAAAGACAGCGCGACTCTTTTCAAAACCAGATTTAATTTGCTCTGGCGCAACGCCGAAGAATTCAGCGACAGAAACGGCAGCGAGGGCATTGTAGATGTTGTAGAGCCCCCCAACGTTAATCTTGTAATCTTGACCATCAATGATAAATTCAGAAGTGGTGTTGGTGATTTTTGTCAGCTGCGTTAGCTTATAATCTAATTCTGGACGGTGGAAGTCACAGTTAAGGCACACATAGTCACCCAAGTTAGCGTAAGTATTAAGGCGATACTGAAGAATGCTCTCGCACTTAGGACACACAATTCCTTCAGTATTATAGTGTGCAAGCTCTGGCGCATGTTTTTTAGTGTCAAAGCCATAGAAACGCACGGGATTGACTATCTCTTTAGAATTAAAGAGAGGACTGTCCCCATTAGCCAAAATAGTTGCTGCTGGCGCCTTAGCAGCACCATCTAAAATCATCTGATAGGTAGTGTAGATTTCACCGTAGCGGTCCATTTGGTCACGGAAAATATTTGTGAAGACAAAAAGACTTGGAGTGATGTATTCAGTGATTTTTGGAAGGCTGGCCTCGTCAATTTCCAAGACAGCAATTTTCTTACCAGACTTGGCTTTTTTAGCTGTTAGGAAGGTAGAAGTGATCCCTGTGATCATGTTAGCCCCACTAGGGTTAGTTACAATTTCACCGAAAGCTTCTTTTAGAATACCGACTGTCAAAGCGGTTGTCAGAGTCTTACCGTTGGTTCCAGTGACAACGACAATTTCGTAGTCCTTAGCTAAAGTGTCTAAAATATCTTTGTCAAATTTAAGGGCAATTTTTCCAGGCAGGGTTGAACCACGTCCCAATTTTGAAAGGACGAGATGGCTAGCTTTACCCGCCAGAACTCCCATGGTAGTTTTCATAGTCATGAATTTATTTTATCACAAAAAGTAGTGATTGTAGTCTCAAAATAGTTAGAATTCGTGGTATAATAGAAACTGTTTAAAAATTAAAAGAAAGTGTGATATGTATGGGAATACTTTCGTCCATTGATATTGATTTTTGGCGGTCACTCTTTGATAGTCCGCTGAAAGTTATCGTCAATAGTTTGGACATATTGATTGTTGCTTTTTTAATTTATCGCTTTATTAGGGCCCTACGAGGGACAAAAATTATGACCCTTGTTCAAGGGGTTGTCTTATTTATTTTAGTCAAACTGATTTCTGATTTTATAGGCTTCACGACGATTTCTTATTTGATGAATCAGGTTATCAACTATGGAGCTATTGCGGCGGTTGTGATCTTTGCGCCAGAGCTTCGTTCTGCTCTTGAAACCTTTGGACGTACGCCTCAGCATTTTTTGCAAAATAAAGAGGTTAGCTCAGACGAGAAATTAGTTCAAGCCTACGTTAAAGCTGTTAAGTACATGAGTCCTCGTAAGATTGGGGCTTTGGTTTCTATTGAACAGACTCAGACCTTACAAGAGCAGATTGCGACTGGGATTCCACTTGATGCGGTGGTGACTGGGGAACTGTTAATTAATATTTTCATTCCAAATACACCTCTTCATGATGGGGCAGTTATCATCAGAGATAACAAGGTTGCAACGGCTTGTTCTTATCTGCCATTGACGGAATCTAATAAGATTTCCAAAGAATTTGGGACTAGACATAGGGCTGCTATTGGTCTTTCAGAGCAGACAGATGCACTGACCTTTATTGTGTCTGAGGAAACTGGTGCGATTTCAATTGCGTACAAGGGAAATTTCATCCATGATCTCTCTGTTCAAGAATTTGAACAAGAGTTGAGTCTTATCTTGTTGAAAGAACAAGAACCACGTCAGTCATTCTTCCAACGTTGGATGGGAGGTAGCAAAAAATGAAGCGTTTTGTAAATTTCTTTAAAAACGATCGTTTATGGCAGATGCTAGTTGCTCTCTTCTTTGCTGTGGTACTCTTTTTCACGGCATGGTCGGGAAATACGCAAAATAAAAACAATAGCTCAAGTGCATCTAATACCTTTACACAAACCGTTGAGTCGGTTCCTGTGGATATTAAATATGATAGTGATAAGTACTTTATCAGTGGTTATTCCTATGATGCTGAGGTCTATCTGACAGCAACGACACAATTGGCCTTGACGACTGAAGCAACAAGTGATACACGTCATTTTAAGTTGGTTGCAGATTTATCAAATCTTGGCCAAGGGACAAGTCGTGTTCCTATTCAGGTTAAGAATTTACCGGCTGGAATGTCTGCCCAAGTATCACCATCTACCTTGACAGCAACCATAGGTAAAAAAGCTAGTAAGACATTTGATGTAGTTGCAAATATCACACAGGATAAGTTGGCTAATGGCTATGAAGTGAAAAAGGTTAGCTTGAATGAAACCAAGGTAGAGGTGACGTCAAGTGAGGATATCATCAATCAAATTGATCACGTTCAAGCAGTCTTGGAAGGCGATGACAACTTGTCTGATGATTATGATGGTAACTTGGTTCTTCAAGCAGTTTCGTCTAGTGGAACGATTCTAGCTAGTTCAATTTCCCCAGCTAAGGTTCATGCTAAGATTAGTTTGAGAAAATTGAGTAAATCAGTTCCAGTTAAGCTAGAGTTGACTGGCGATAAGGCTAGCAACGTGTCTAATATCAGTTATAGTTTTGATCGTGGTCATGTGACCATTGTTGGTAGTCAAGAAGAGATGGATAAAATCGATAGCATCACAGTCCCTGTAGACATTAGCCAAGTAACTAAGGATACATCGAAAACCTTAGAGCTTACAGCAGAAGGTGTCACAGTGCAACCAAGTACTGTGAAGGTTAACTTGAAAGTCACGCAAAAGTGAGGGGATTACATTTTTATCAAATTCAGATATAATAGATTGGATTGAGAGGGATTAGTCTCATAAAAATGTAACCAATTAATAATATTTTAAAACAAGGGTTGAAAATATTGGTGCAATCTTATACAGTTAGATTATCTAGATAGGGTTCACTAGATTGACTCTTGCTAAACGGCATCAAAGTTTAAGGAGGATTTAGTGCACAAGCACTAATAGTAAATTTATGGGTAAATATTTTGGAACAGACGGTGTTCGTGGAGAAGCAAACGTTGAGCTTACGCCTGAATTGGCCTTTAAATTAGGTCGTTTTGGTGGTTATGTGCTTAGTCAACATGAAACTGGCCGTCCTAAAGTTTTTGTGGCTCGTGATACACGTATTTCTGGTGAGATGTTGGAATCTGCCTTAGTAGCAGGTTTGCTCTCAGTGGGTATTGAAGTCTACAAACTTGGAGTGCTTGCGACACCAGGTGTATCATACTTGGTACGTACCGAAAATGCTAGTGCTGGTGTAATGATTTCAGCTAGTCACAATCCAGCTCTTGATAATGGGATCAAGTTCTTTGGTGGAGATGGCTTTAAATTAGATGATGCACGTGAAGCAGAAATTGAAGCTCTTCTAGATGCTGCAGAAGATACGCTTCCACGCCCTTCAGCGGAGGGACTTGGAACACTTGTGGATTATCCAGAAGGTCTTCGTAAATACGAAAAATTCTTGGTGGCTACTGGTCTTGACCTCGGTGGTATGAAGGTTGCCTTGGATGCAGCTAATGGTGCGGCTGCGGTATCTGCACGTAACATTTTCCTTGACTTGAATGCAGAAATCGCTGTTATTGGTGATCAACCTGATGGCCTTAACATCAATGCCGGTGTAGGTTCTACACATCCAGAGCAATTGCAGGCCTTAGTTAGAGAAACTGGTTCAGCAATCGGTCTTGCCTTTGATGGTGACAGTGACCGTCTCATTGCCGTTGATGAAAATGGTGATATTGTCGATGGTGACAAGGTGATGTATATCATTGGTAAATACTTGTCCCAAAAAGGTGAGTTAGCTAAAAACACCATTGTTACAACAGTTATGTCGAACCTTGGTTTCCACAAGGCTCTCGATCGTGAGGGTATTAACAAGGCTGTCACTGCTGTTGGTGACCGATACGTTGTCGAAGAAATGCGTAAAAACGGTTATAACCTTGGTGGCGAACAATCTGGTCACGTTATTATCATGGATTACAACACAACTGGTGATGGTCAATTGACAGCTATCCAATTGACTAAAGTCATGGTTGAAACAGGTAAGAGCTTGTCTGAATTGGCAGCAGAAGTGACCATTTATCCTCAAAAATTGGTTAATATCCGTGTGGAAAATAGCCTGAAAGATAAAGCTATGGAAGTTCCTGCAATTGCCGCTATCATTGAAAAAATGGAAGCTGAGATGGCTGGAAATGGCCGTATCTTGGTTCGTCCAAGTGGTACAGAACCTCTCCTTCGTGTTATGGCAGAAGCACCAACAGATGATGAAGTGAACTATTATGTTGATACGATTGCTGATGTTGTTCGTGCAGAAATTGGATTGGACTGAGTATGATAGCTAAACTCAGAGCCTTCATGGCTACTGAAGTATTCAAATATCTCTTCTTTGGGGTTTTGGCAACTTTGGTTTACATGGTTAGTCGTACCTTTATTTTTCAGTTGACCCAACAAGGGACCCTATCGGCTGTCTTGGCCAATGCGATTGCCATTATCTTTGCCTTTTTTACAAATGACATCTTTGTCTTTAATCAGGAAACGACCGGTATGGCCACGCGCTTTGTTAAGTTCGTAGGAGCCCGCCTTTTGACCTTGGTCTTGGATTTGGCATTAGCCTTCTTCTTGGTCGATACCTATCCAGAAATTATTGGTCAATTTGTTGGTCATAGTCAGGCATGGGTAAATGGTATAGAGAGTGTATTTGCTCAGGTCCTTATCATTGTGTTGAATTATATTATTTCTAAATTCTTTGTCTTTACGGGCGAAAAGGTATAAATAAAAAGGAAGTTGTTAGGAAATGTGTTAAAAGCATTTCTTACCAACCTCCTTTTTTGATATAATTAAAGAGACTTAAAAAATAGAAAGATGAAATATGTACGTACAATTATCTCAACGCCTTAAGGATGTAGCAATCTATGTTCCCAAAGGCGCAAAACTCTTGGATGTAGGCAGTGATCATGCCTATCTTCCGATTTATTTAGTTGAAAAAGGCCTGATTACTTCAGCTATTGCTGGTGAAGTGGTAAAGGGCCCTTATGAATCAGCTCTAGCAAATGTCTCAGCTTATGATTTCAATGATAAAATCGAGGTGCGCTTGGCTAATGGCTTGGCTGCCTTTGAGCCTGCTGACGATGTAACCACTATAACGATTTGTGGTATGGGGGGGCGTCTTATTGCGGACATCCTTGATGCTGGAAAGGACAAACTTAAGGGCGTAGACCGTCTGATTTTACAACCAAATAATCGTGAAGATGATCTCCGTATCTGGTTGATGGAAAATGGTTTTGAGATTATTGCAGAGTCTATCATGACTGAAAATGGCAAATATTACGAAATCATGGTGGCAGAAGCTGGACACATGAGCCTTTCGGACAAGGAAGTACGTTTTGGTCCTCATCTCATGAAAGACCAATCTCAGGTTTTCCAGCTCAAATGGCAACGCGAAATCAATAAATTAGAGATTGCTTTAGGATTCATTCCACTGGCCAATCAGGCTGATCGTACAGCTATTGAAGATAAAATTCAAACCATTAAGGAGGTTTTGAATCATGTTAGCTAGTGAACTTATTAAGACTTATGAAGAATTCTGTCCACAGGAGTTTTCTATGGAAGGTGATGTGGTTGGCTTGCAGATTGGTAGTTTGGATAAGGAGATTCAGAAGGTTATGGTTACCTTGGATGTTCGTGAAAATACAGTATCTGAAGCCATTGAAAAAGGTGTGGACCTCATCATTGCTAAACATGCCCCTATCTTCCGTCCGATTAAGGACTTGGTGTCTTCACCGGATCGTGATATTTTACTTGACTTGGTTAAGCACGAAATTGTTGTTTATGTCAGCCATACCAATATTGATGTAGTTGATGATGGCCTTAATGATTGGTTCTGCGAGTTACTTGACATTAAAGACACCACTTATTTAACACAGACTTCTGAAAATCATGGAATTGGTCGAGTGGGTGATATCGTGCCACAGACCATTGAAGAACTTGCTCTTAAAGTAAAAGCAGTTTTTGGCTTGGACAGTGTTCGATTGGTTCGTTATGACCATGATAATCCTCTTGTTAGCCGTGTGGCTATTTGTGGTGGTAGCGGTCAAGGATTTTACAAGGATGCTTTGAAAAAGGGAGCACAGGTCTTTATCACGGGTGATGTTTATTACCATACAGGTCAGGAAATGATTACTAATGGTCTCTTGGCTATTGATCCTGGGCATCATATCGAAGCCCTCTTTATCGCAAAGATTGCTGAGAAATTTGAAGCCTGGAAACGTGAGCATAATTGGAATGTGACGATACTTGAAACTCAGTCATCAACCAATCCTTTTGATCATTTGTAGGAGAATGTGTTTATGACTTGGCTGTTACATCAAAATGTTGTTTTCTTGGCTTTTCTTGCGGGTCTCTTTACCTGGGGATGTACTATTGTTGGCTCAGCCATAGTTTTCTTCTTCAAGAATATTAGCCGTAAATTGCTAGACATCATGATGGGCTTTACAGCAGGTGCCATGATTTTTGTGGTAACAGAGGAATTGATTCCTGAATCACAGACCAATGGTAATACTGATGTGGCAACCTTGGGGCTTATGGTTGGCTTTGTAGTCATGATGGTTATGGATGTGGCCTTGGGATAAATGATTAATGATGAGCTGTGCCTATATGTATAGGTCTCAGCTTTTTTCAAATAGATGGAGTAAAAAATGAAAATTGCAATTGTTGGCGCAGGTATCGTCGGTTCAACGGCTGCCTATTACTTATCAAAAGAAAAAGATGTAGAGGTTACCGTTTTTGACCATGGTCTTGGACAAGCAACCAAGGCAGCAGCAGGGATTATCAGTCCCTGGTTTTCTAAACGCCGAAATAAGGCCTGGTATCGTATGGCTCGTTTGGGAGCTGATTTTTACCAAGAGTTAACTTCAAATCTTGAAAATGATGGTTACGACACGAGCTTCTATGATCAGTCTGGTGTAGCCCTTCTCAAGAAAGACGATAGTAAGTTGGACGGTTTGTATCAGCATGCTGAGACTAGGCTAGAAGAGTCACCTATTATTGGTGAACTCTCTATAAAAAATGCTGACAACCTCCCTGAATTTACTGGATTTGACCGTTATCTCTATGCCTCAGGAGGAGCCAGAGTCGAAGGGGCAGAATTGACAGCAACTTTGATTAATGCCTCTGGTTTTGAAAAGGTAGAGGGGCCAGTTACACTCTCTTCTCTTGATAATGGGTCTTATGAGATTAATTGTCAAACTTTTGACAAGGTCATTCTCGCTTGTGGTGCCTGGCTAGGTCAAACGCTTGAACCCCTTGGTTTTGAGGTGGATGTTCGCCCCCAAAAGGGTCAATTACGAGATTATTTCTTTGATGGGTTAGATACTGGTAAATTACCAGTTCTGATGCCAGAGGGTGAATTAGATGTCATTCCCTTTGCTGGTGGAAAGATTTCGGTAGGGGCCAGTCACGAAAATGACAAAGGCTTTGATTTAACGGTTGATGAAGCTATTCTAGAAGGTTTGGAGGAGGAGGCTAAGACCTATTTCCCTGACTTAAGTACTGCTAAGTCCTTCTCTGAACGTGTGGGAACTAGAGCATATACCAGTGACTTTTCGCCTTTCTTTGGAGAAGTTCCAGAGCTTAAAAACGTCTTCGTTGCTTCAGGTCTAGGTTCCTCAGGGCTTACAACTGGTCCACTTATTGGAAAAAATCTAGTTGATTTGGCCATGAATCGCTCTGGTAGCTTGGACAGTGCAGATTATCCAGTGACTCAGTACGTTAGGAAGAAAGAGCAATAGTTGTAAAGCCCCTCAACATATTAAAATTTAAGAAAAGGATGACAATCACTATTCCCAAGAGTAATAGTGCAAGAAAAGGATTTCATTCGAAATTCTTATTCCATTTGATTAAGAAAATGGACACTTGTGATTTTCTTAATGAAAGCTTAAGAACATAGGGTTTACCGTGACAAGAGGGCTGAAAAATGCTAAAATATAGGTAATATATTAGAGAAAAAAGGAGCCTTCTTATGAAAGGTATTATTCTTGCAGGCGGTTCAGGGACACGTTTGTATCCACTGACACGTGCTGCATCAAAACAACTGATGCCGATTTACGATAAACCAATGATTTACTACCCACTCTCAACGCTTATGTTGGCTGGTATTAAGGAAATCCTCATTATCTCAACACCACAGGACCTTCCACGTTTTGAAGAGCTCCTTGGCGATGGTTCAGAGTTTGGTATTTCCCTTTCCTACGCTGTACAACCAAGTCCAGATGGCTTGGCTCAAGCCTTTATCATTGGTGAAGACTTCATCGGTGATGACAGTGTTGCTCTTGTGCTAGGGGACAACATTTTCCATGGCAATGGTCTTTCTGCCATGCTTCAACGTGCTGAAGCTAAGGAAAAAGGTGCCACAGTCTTTGGTTATCAAGTTAAGGATCCAGAACGTTTTGGTGTTGTTGAGTTTGACGACAATATGAATGCCATCTCAATCGAGGAAAAACCAGAACATCCAAAATCAAATTTTGCTGTAACAGGCCTTTATTTCTATGACAATGATGTCGTGGAAATTGCTAAAAATATCAAACCAAGCCCTCGTGGAGAACTTGAAATTACTGATGTTAACAAGGCTTACTTAGATCGTGGAGATCTTTCTGTTGAGCTGATGGGACGTGGCTTTGCTTGGTTGGATACAGGTACTCACGAAAGTCTCTTACAAGCTGCTCAGTACATCGAGACAGTTCAACGTTTGCAGAATGTCCAAGTAGCTAACCTTGAAGAGATTGCCTATCGCATGGGGTATATCACTAAAGAACAGGTTCTTGAATTGGCACAACCACTTAAGAAAAACGAATACGGACAATATTTGCTCCGTTTGATTGGAGAATCATAATGACTGAACAATTTTTTGGAAAAGAACTAGCTGCACGTAAGATTGATGCTATCCCAGGTCTGATTGAATTTGATATTCCTGTTCATGGAGATAACCGTGGATGGTTCAAGGAAAACTTCCAAAAGGAAAAGATGTTGCCACTTGGTTTTCCAGAATCATTCTTTGCAGAAGGAAAATTGCAAAATAACGTTTCTTTCTCACGTAAAAATGTTTTGCGTGGTTTGCACGCTGAGCCTTGGGATAAATACATCTCAGTAGCAGATGAAGGAAAGGTTCTTGGAACATGGGTTGACCTTCGTGAAGGCGAAACTTTTGGGAATACTTATCAAACAGTCATTGATGCCTCAAAAGGAATCTTCGTTCCTCGTGGTGTTGCCAATGGTTTCCAAGTTTTGTCTGACAAAGTGTCATATAGCTACCTCGTAAACGATTACTGGGCACTTGAGCTAAAACCTAAATACGCCTTTGTCAACTATGCTGACCCAAGCCTTGATATCAAGTGGGAAAACTTGGAAGAAGCAGAAGTCTCAGAAGCAGATAAAAATCACCCATTGCTCAAAGACGTTAAGCCACTAAGAGCAGAAGATTTGTAAAAATAAACCTTGCACAGCATTTTTGCGACTGCAAGGAGCCTGTTAGGATAGTTCCTGCCCTAGTGGAAACAAGATCCCCATAAGGAAATCTTGTAGGGGAATCCGGAGACTTCGGCATCGGATTTAGCCATGAAACCGAAGGGTTGCTGGCGTCCCTCGCTAGCGAAAGGAACGATTAAGAAAAAACAATATTTTTTGGAGAAAAAATGACTGAATATAAAAATATCATCGTAACTGGTGGCGCAGGTTTCATCGGTTCAAACTTCGTACACTATGTCTACAACAACCATCCAGACGTACATGTGACTGTCCTTGACAAACTCACTTACGCTGGTAACCGTGCTAACATTGAAGAAATCCTTGGTGACCGTGTTGAATTGGTTGTTGGTGATATTGCTGATGCTGAATTGGTTGATAAATTGGCTGCTAAGGCTGATGCAATCGTTCACTATGCAGCTGAAAGCCATAATGATAATTCATTGAACGACCCATCGCCATTTATCTACACAAACTTTATTGGTACTTACACACTCTTGGAAGCTGCTCGTAAATACGATATTCGTTTCCACCACGTGTCAACAGACGAAGTTTATGGTGACCTTCCATTGCGCGAAGATCTCCCTGGTCACGGTGAAGGTCCTGGTGAAAAATTCACAGCAGAAACAAAATACAACCCATCATCACCATACTCATCAACTAAGGCTGCTTCAGACCTTATCGTTAAAGCATGGGGGCGTTCATTTGGTGTTAAGGCAACTATTTCAAACTGCTCAAACAACTATGGACCATACCAACACATCGAAAAATTCATCCCACGTCAAATCACCAATATCTTGTCAGGGATTAAACCCAAACTGTATGGTGAAGGTAAAAACGTTCGTGACTGGATTCACACTAATGACCACTCAACTGGTGTTTGGGCCATCCTTACTAAGGGCCGTATCGGTGAAACTTACTTGATTGGTGCTGATGGTGAAAAGAATAACAAGGAAGTTCTTGAACTCATCCTTGAAAAAATGGGTCAACCAAAAGATGCTTACGACCGTGTCACAGACCGTGCTGGTCACGATTTGCGCTATGCTATTGATTCAACAAAATTGCGTGAAGAACTTGGTTGGGAACCACAATTCACAAACTTCGAATCAGGTTTGGAAGAAACGATCAAGTGGTACACAGATCACCAAGACTGGTGGAAAGCCGAAAAAGAAGCTGTTGAAGCTAACTACGCTAAGACACAAGAAGTGCTTAAATAATTGGAAAATCTATCACTTATAAGCTAGTGATAGATTTTTCTATTAAGAATTATTAGGAGAGATGATGCATAGAAAAGAATAGATTGAATATTTTGAAGCGATTAATAATCGTAAGCCCACTATTCAAGAGTGTCAGCAGGCCCTTTTAAATGGTGAATTTGTCATGGAAGAAAAGCAAGCTACTTTTTCTAGCAATAGTAAATCTGGGACTGAAGAAGCCATATTTTTACTAAATCAGATGACTGGTCAATTACTCCTCTGCACAGCAGCTTGTCTTTGTTAAACAGAAAAAGTTTGGTAAGAAGACTTTTATAGGTTTTACCATTGCTTTATTTCTTGTCGTAGCAAAAAGTCTTGGATTCTTTTTGTTTTCTTCTAAAGGAACAAACTTAGGTGGTTTGTGGGTAAATGGTAATAATGATGGGCTTGTTTATGATTTAAATGGGAAGAAGTCAAAACTCGTTGCAGGCTATACGGAAGAAGAAATCAAAGAAATCTCTACTGGTAAGAAAGCTGGACAGAAGTTTGAAGCAAACTTAGAGAAACTCAGTGATTCAAAACTAAAAATTATTGCTGATTTTGACAAGAAATATCAATTATAAACAAAAGAGGTCATACTGGTAACGACGGAAGATTCTGGCTACTATAATCTGATTCAGAAAGTTGGGACAAACTTTGTTCTAGGTTTAAGCTCATCAGAACTAGCCCACTACGGATCAAAAAACAAAGATTTAAAAAAGAGCTATCTTTTTCATAAGGCAGGGGTTCCCAAAGTTTTTGTTGGAAAATGGAAGACATTTAATTATGAAGATGAATCAGAAGGGGAAACGACTATCTCTGAAAATGGTGTTATGACTACAGATTCTGATGATATAGATATATTAATAGCTAAACTTTTAAATGAATATCTGATGGATAAATCAGGCAGAGGAGATAATGGTAAGGTGCAAAAAGAGTTTGCTAGAATACAGAAGTCTCTTAAGTCACATCGTTACCAAGCTAAGAGTGTTAACGATATCTACCATGACGAGAAAGGTTTATACTATTTTCTAGTTGTGAATGGTGGTAAGCGCATTATTGTCTTGGAAGATGGCTACTATCATTCCTATTCAGGTTATCTTGAAAGAGAAGGTACTCGCTAATATCAGATAAGATAAGGAGTACTTAAATAATAGTCAAGAGTCTATCATTCCTGTGGGAGTGATAGACTTTTTTGGTTAAAAGAATATATTAACTTATGACAGCGATACAATTAATTACATAAATGTTACAAAAATTACACAAAATACTTGATTTTTGTAACAAAATAGATATAATAGACATATAGAAAAGAGGTTTATGAAAATGAAAAGAAAAGTTATTCGTGTTTGCTCACTTGTTTTGTTGTCTGTAGCTGTTTCTATAGCTCTTGGTGGATGTGGCTCTAAGTCAGAAAAAGACACTGCAGCATCATCGACAACTTCAACTTCTAAAGTAGTGAAGTCATCTGCTAAAACACAAACATCTGAGAAGCAGTCTGCTAAAAAGGCCAAGACAGAAGCTTCAAAGGATTTTCAAGGCCAAAAAGAAGCGAGCGCTCCTGAAGCAAGCTCTTCAAAAAATCAAGTTACAGCTGGAAATGATGCTCAAGGAGGAACAAGTAGCAGTGCTGCATCTGAGTCAAACAAGTCTAGTCAAGCAACAACTGATACTCAAAGTGACGCTCCTGTCCCAGCAGGTTTGGTTGGAACTTGGACAGGTACGAGTCCTCAAGCAACAGACATTAGTTTTACAGTTGATGCCGAAGGAAACATCACTTCAAAGGCAAATTTCAATGTTGATTACGAACCCTATCGTCAAAGCTCTACAACTGCAAAAGCTGTTCAAATTTCTGGAAATCTCTATGTTTGGGAGGGTGGCGATTTTTCTACCTTGCTTCCAGGTATTACAGGCCTAGGGGGAGCTGGTTTCCAAGCTAAGCCTGGCTTTATTCTTAAAAATGGAACTTATACGCCAGTTCAATTTATCTCTGATTTGGGACCAACCTTTGATTATAGCAACTACAATGCTTTCCCATTCTCATTAACAAAATAAAGTAAAGAAGCTATCTGGAGAGATGGCTTCTTTTTTGGGCTCAAACTCTTATCATTCGAAGTCTCATTTCTGCTTAAAAAATGGTAGAATAGTTACATGCAAACAAAACCAACGTCAGCCTATGTGCACATTCCATTTTGCACTCAAATTTGTTATTATTGTGACTTTTCTAAGGTCTTCATTAAAAATCAGCCCGTTGATGACTACCTGAGTGCTTTGATTCGTGAGTGGGAGCTTTTAAATATCAAGGAGCTTCGTACCCTTTATATTGGTGGGGGGACCCCAACGGCTATTTCTGCAGAGCAATTGGATTACCTTTTGAGCAATCTTCAGAAGAACTTGGATCTGTCTAAGCTGGAGGAGTTTACTATTGAGGCTAATCCCGGGGATTTGACGGTTGATAAGATTGAAGTGCTCAAAAAATCTGCTGTTAATCGCGTTTCTTTAGGGGTTCAGACTTTTGATGACAAGCACTTGCGTCAAATTGGTCGCAGTCATAATCAAGCACAGATTTATGAAAGCATTGATAGCTTAAAGTCTGCTGGTTTCCATAATATTTCCATTGACCTCATTTATGCTCTGCCTGGTCAAACCATGGATCAGGTCAAGGAAAATGTGAGAAAGGCACTGGAACTGGATATTCCACACCTAAGTCTCTATAGCTTGATATTGGAACATCACACGGTCTTTATGAATAAGATGCGTCGAGGTAAGCTTAATCTACCAACTGAGGACTTGGAAGCAGAGATGTTTGACTATATTATCCAAGAGTTGGAAAAAAATGGTTTTGAGCATTATGAGATTTCCAACTTTACCAAACCTGGGATGGAGAGTCGTCACAATCTCATGTACTGGAATAATGATGAGTATTATGGTGTGGGTGCTGGAGCCTCTGGTTATGTCAATGGTGTTCGTTATCGCAATAGAGGACCTATCCAGCATTACCTTAAGGCTATAGCTGAGGATGGTCATGCTAGACTTCACGAGGAGCATCTGACTAAGGCGGAGATGATGGAGGAGGAGTTCTTCCTTGGTTTGCGTAAAAAATCAGGTGTATCTATTAAACGTTTTGAAGAGAAGTTTGGCTTGTCATTCGCGGATACTTATGGAGACATTGTAAAAAAACTACAGGAAGATGGGCTCTTGGTCAAGGATCCAGAAGTTGTTCGTATGACCAAACGAGGACTCTTTTTGGGTGATAGTGTCGCTGAACAATTTATCTTGGAGGATTAGATGGGATTAAAATTTAGTATTCCTTATCAGATTCCGTTTTATGAGACGGATATCACGCATCAGGTAAAATTACCACACTTACTGGCTTTTTCATTGCAAGTATCCGGTATGCAGTCAGAGTCTCTGGGAAATACGGATAAGGACGTTTTTGATAAATACGGTCTGGTTTGGATTGTGACAGACTATGCGATTGAGATTGACCGTTTGCCTCGCTACAATGAAAAGGTGACAATTACAACGGAAGCTATTTCCTATAATAAGATTTTCTGTTACCGTAATTTTTACATCACAGATGAAACTGGTCAACAAATCATGCTCTTTAAGACTACTTTTGCCCTTATGGATTATGAAACGCGTAAGGTAGCCGAAGTGCCAGATGAGGTGGTAGCACCTTATGGGGCTGAAAAAACTAAAAAGTTACTTCGGGGTCCTCGCTACAAGGTTTTGGAAAATCCAATTGAGACGCTTTATCGTGTGCGTTATTTTGACCTAGACATGAATGGCCACGTTAATAATAGCAAGTACTTGGAGTGGATGTTGGATGTTTTCGATTTGGATTTTTTGACCAAGTACACACCAGCCCGTATTGACCTCAAGTACGTTAAAGAAATTCATCATGGGTCAGAAATTTATTCTGGCTATGAGTTTGATCAAGACAGTTTAAGCAGTCAACACCAGATTTGTGTTGATGGTAATGTTCATGCCCAAGTCATTATTCAATGGAAAGAAATAGGAGACAAGTAAGATGACATATAAAGGTTATTTGATTGATTTAGATGGAACCATTTACAAGGGTAAGGACCGTATTCCTGAAGGGGAGGCCTTTGTTAAGGAGTTGCAGAAGCGTCAAATTCCCTATCTTTTTGTGACTAATAACAGTATGCGTACACCAGAAATGGTCCAAGAGCTTTTGCGTAATCAGTGCGAGTTGGAAACGCCTCTTGAAACTATTTATACAGCAACCCTGGCGACAGTTGACTACATGAATGATATGAATCGTGGTAAGACAGTTTATGTTATTGGTGAAACTGGGCTTAAATCTGCTATTGCGGATGCGGGATATACGGTAGATGAGGAAAATCCTGCTTATGTGGTAGTGGGATTGGACCGTGAAGTCACTTATGAAATGTTGGTAAAGGCAACACTTGCTATCCAAAAAGGAGCTATGTTTATTGGGACAAACCCAGATTTGAATATCCCAACAGAACGCGGTCTGCTTCCAGGTGCTGGTTCACTCTTAGCTCTTATCGAGGCGGCTACACGTGTGCCCCCAATCATTATTGGTAAGCCTAAAGCTATTATCATGAACAAGGCTCTTGAAATCCTTGGAACAGAACGTAGCCAAACTATTGTGGTTGGTGATAATTACTTGACTGATATTACAGCTGGCATTAAAAATGACTTTCCAACACTTCTTGTGACAACTGGCTTCACCAAGGCGGAAGAGGTTGCGGATTTACCAGTAAAACCAGACCATGTACTTGCTAGTCTAGCGGAGTGGGATTTTGATGCGAACTAAGATTGAAGCAGTGTTGACTCCCATTTGGCTCCTAGCCTTGTCTATTCTAGTTACGATTTACCTAGCATGGGGCTTCTATTATTTTGATGTTGATTGGATGCGTCTTTTGGACTATGTCATTATCGGAAAGACGGAGCTTTGGCATAATTTCAATGTCCTCATGCAGTACCTGACTTTTCCTTGGGTAAATCATCTGGCCATGCCTGATTTTCCGTCGTCAGAGAGTGGTCTTAAGCATTTTCATGATGTCAAGTGGCTCTTTCATCTGGTTCAGGTCCTTATTGTCCTACTGGTCTATCCAGCTGTGGGCTTTATTTGGCGAAATGTGAAGAAGGGGACTTTTGGTCTCTATCGTAGACTTTATCTGAGTCTAGCTGTTTTACCAATCCTTATTGGAGTAGTGGGACTTTTCCTAGGATTTGATCAGTTCTTCATTCTCTTTCATGAGGCTCTCTTTCCTGGAGATCGCAGTTGGCTCTTTAATCCAATGTTGGACCCGATTATTAATGTTTTGCCAGAAGAGTATTTCCTTCAATGTTTTGTGATTTTCTTTATTATTTATGAGGGGTTGATGGTGAGTTTGACCTGGCTAGCCCATAAGCAGGTAAGAAGATTTTTAAAAAATAAGGAGTAATTATGTCTATTCGTGATAACCATTTGCATACCCATCATTCCTATGATTCGGATGCGGATTTTACTGATTATTTGACACATTTTGATGGCGAGATTGTAACGACTGAGCATTATGATCTCTCTAATCCTTATACCAAACAGGACGATGTGCCAGAGTACGAGGCATATAGTCATGAGATTGAAAATCTCAATCTCAAGTATGGCAATCGTATTAAACGAGGCATCGAGATTGGTTATTACAAGCCTAGAGAAAGCGATATTTTAGACTTTTTGGATGGTAAGGACTATGATCTCAAACTGCTTTCTGTTCACCATAATGGGGTTAATGATTACCTTGATGATGAGGTAGCTGATATGGACAAGGCTAGCATTATTCAAGAATATCTGGACAAGTTGGAGTATGCCATTGGTCGTGTGGACGCAGATGTTCTGGCCCACTTTGACTATGGTTTCCGCCTTTTTGATGTGACTGTTGATGAGCTAAAAGCCTATGAGAATCAGCTTAAACGTATTTTCCAGAAAATGATGGCTAATGATTTGGCTTTTGAGCTGAATGCAAAGAGCATGTATCTCTATCATCACGAAGACCTATATCGTTATGCGCTAGGCCTTGTTAAGGATTTGGGATGTCGCAAGTATTCTATTGGGTCTGATGGACATAAATTAGAGCATTTCCGTCTGAACTTTGATAAGATTCAGGAGATCTTGAGAGAATTCGGCATTACGGAAGATATGATTATATAGTGAAGACAGCTTCAACTGAAGCTGTCTTTTTCTTAAGGAAAACTTAAAGAAAAGGCGTGGTTGTGGGAATTATAGAAGATTTTAAGATTTGCTTGTTATGCTAATTTTAAGCAAAAGAAACTTATGGTTTCTATCTTATCTTTCACAATTGGAGGTCTTCTATGAAATTTCTCAAAAGGCATGCCTATGCCTTACTCTTTACCCTTTTTCTGATGGGGGCAAATGTCTACTCTCTCTTAAAGGTCTTTGTCATTCCCTCAGCGGTCTCAACGGTTTCAGCCAATACGACTAGCTCAAGCACAGCGTCGTCGACGACATCTACCAGCACTGGTAAGGTAACTAAGACGGATACGACTTATAAAGATGACAATATGGATATCAAAATCACGACAGGTAAAACCAGTGATACCACATACTATGTGGCAGATATCAAGCTTTCGAGTGCAGATTACCTTAAAACGGCTTTGGCACAAAATACCTATGGGACCAACATCACCGAGACTACTTCAAGTATTGCCCAGCAAAACAATGCAATCTTTGCCATCAATGGTGACTACTACGGAGCTAATCAGTCGGGCTATGTGATTAAAAATGGCCAAGTCTATCGTGATACTGATCGAAACAGTGACTACGAGGATCTTGCTGTTTATTCAGATGGTAGCTTCAAGACCTTTAAGGAGAGCGATACAACAGCTCAAAAATTTGGCAATCAGTGTGTCGTGGCTGCGATTGATGCGAAAAAAATGGCTGATGGGAGCTGGCATGTCTTTGTGGCGGGAGGCCGTAAGGATACAGGTAGGGACCTCATCCAATGGGCTCAAGAAGTCGTCGCTTTGGGGGCTGGAGAAATTCTCTTAACCAGCATGGACAAGGACGGTACTAAGTCTGGTTTTGATTTGGAAATGCTAAATCGTGTGGCAGAAGTCGTCGATGTTCCGATCATTGCCTCTGGTGGTGCGGGAAATATTGAGGATATTGTAGAGGTCTTTGAAAAGACAACAGCGACTGGTGCACTGGCAGCCTCTATCTTTCATTTTGGTGAGGTAAATATAGGCGAAACCAAACAAGTCTTGGCAAATGCAGGAATTGAGGTGAGATGATGACAGAGGTTAAACTTGATTTTGACAAACAAGGAGGACTGGTGCCAGTCATTGTGACAGACTACAAGACGGGACAGGTGCTCATGTTGGCCTATATGAATGAGGAGTCCTATCAGTTGACCATAGAGACCAAACAAATGCATTACTGGAGCCGTTCTAGAAACGAGCTTTGGCATAAGGGAGCCACATCTGGTCATTTCCAACATGTCAAAAGCATCAAGACAGATTGTGATCAGGACACCTTGCTTATCGCTGTGGAACAAGAAGGAGCTGCCTGTCATACAGGAGCACACAGATGTTTCTTTACGGATATATATGATGACAGACAAGACAGATAGGAGTAGATATGTTAGAAACACTTTATAAGGAAGCCTTAGATCGTAAAAAAAATCCCAAAGAAGGCTCTTATACCAATTACCTTTTTGACAAGGGCCTAGACAAGATTCTTAAAAAGGTTGGCGAAGAAGCAACAGAAGTTGTGATCGGAGCTAAAAATGCTGATAAAGAAGAAATTGCCAACGAGACAGCAGACGTCCTCTATCACCTAGCAGTCATGCTCGTTGAAACAGGGGTTAGCCCTGAAGATGTTGAAGCCGTTCTTAAAGCACGTCGGGGCAAGCAAAGCAATGTCCATGACCGAAAAGAAGTAACGGATTATTAAGGATTATCTCAACCGATTGATACTAAGAATAAAAACATGAAGTGACGCTTCAGGTTTTTGATAGAGAAATCCGATGAAGAAAAATACTACTAATATTTCAACGCTTTCTAGCTTAGCTGTTCTCTTCCTCTGTAATCTAGCATGTCATACTAGGGTATTAGATGTGGGTTTCAACTAAGTGAAAACGCAAACTTCAAAATACACAAAAACATCTCCGAAAATCAGTTGGAAGTACCTTTTTGTTTTACAGAAACGATAAGGGTTACCTTGTGACAAGGCTATTAATCGTTGGATCCGAATTCCTTCAGGTCAATGGGTATACTTCAATGATCAAGTAATTTGTGGTTGCTTTTTTCGTTAAAAAATTAACAACTTTTTATACATTCAGGCCATTTATCTGGCCGAAAAAGTGGTATAATAACTCTTGCTAAATCTTTATTTTGGAGTACACATGGCTAAGTCAAAAAATACTATTGAAAGTCGGATAGATTACTCGATTCTCTTGCCAGTCCTTATCTTACTGCTGGTTGGTCTGGTCTCGGTTTTTATCGCGACAAATTTTGATTATCCAAAGAATCTCGTGCAAGTCATTTCTCAGCAAGTACTATGGATTTTTCTTGGTTCGGTACTTGCTTTTGTTGTCATGTTATTTAATACAGAGTTTCTTTGGAAGGTAACTCCCTGGCTTTATATTTTTGGCCTGGGACTTATGGTTCTACCTCTTGTTTTTTATTCACCCGCTTTGGTTGCCTCGACAGGAGCAAAAAACTGGGTCAGTATTGGATCAGTCACCCTTTTTCAACCATCAGAATTTATGAAGATATCCTACATCCTTTTTCTTTCGAGAATAGGTGTTTGGGCTAAACAAGGAAAAGAAGTAACTGAGCTTAAAGATGACTGGCTGCTACTTTTCCAATATGTAGCGGTCACGCTTCCTGTCTTAGGCTTACTGGTTCTTCAAGGTGATATGGGAACGGCCTTAGTCTTCCTCGCTATTTTAGCGGGTATAATAGTGGTTTCGGGAATATCCTGGCGTATCATCTTGCCGGTAGTGCTAGCCTTTGCAGCTAGCGTAGCTCTGTTTATAATGGTGTTTATCACAGATTGGGGAAAGGAAGCCTTGCTCAAGTTAGGGGTTCAGACTTATCAGATTAACCGTATCTCAGCTTGGTTGGACCCTTTCACCTATGCGGATGGCATCGCCTTTCAACAGACACAAGGGATGGTATCGATAGGTACTGGGGGGATATACGGAAAAGGTTTTAATCATCTTGATTTGAATGTACCAGTTCGTGAGAGTGATATGATCTTCACGGTTATTGCAGAAGACTTTGGTTTGGTAGGCGGTGGATTGGTTCTGTTGACCTATCTCTTCCTCATTTATCGCATGTTGCGAGTGACTTTTAAGTCTAACAACCGTTTCTATACCTTTATTTCTACAGGTTTTATTATGATGATTGTCTTCCATATTTTTGAAAATATTGGGGCAGCAGTAGGAATTCTTCCTCTGACAGGTATTCCTTTGCCCTTTATTTCTCAAGGTGGATCTTCACTCATCTCAAACTTGATTGGTGTTGGTTTGGTGCTTTCGATGGCTTATCAAACCAACCTCAACGAGGAAAATAAAATTCTCTTGGCAATGTCTCGTCGTATGCGTACATCGGGGACTAGTCAAGTAAAGTCAGTGTCTAAGATCAAAACTAAGAAAAACAAACCTTCGAAGAGTGCAATCAAGGCCTCACAAGAATTGGTCAAGGCTAAAGATAAGGTTGATAAGGTCACTGAGAAAATGCGTCAAACCATTTCTCAAAATACGCCTATTCTTCACCAAGGCAAGCGTCGTAAGGGGGCTAAAAAGAAACCGACACGTAAACATTAAGAAGAAGCAAGTTGGTTAGTCCAACTTGTTTTTCTTTGAAAAAAATTAAGGTCTGTGACCTTTTCTTTGCCCCTGCCTATGGTATAATAGAAGTCGACTATTTCGAAAAGGGGTTTGCTATGATAGAGACAGCCAAACAGCAAGAACGTGCTATTTTAGTAGGTGTTGAATTGCAAGAGACAGAGCATTTTGACATGTCCATGGAGGAACTTGCTAGTCTTGCCAAAACAGCAGGAGCAGAGGTTGTAGCTAGCTATACCCAAAAACGTGAACGCTATGATAGCAAGTCCTTCGTAGGTTCAGGAAAATTAGAAGAAATCAAGGCTATGGTGGACGCGGATGAGATTACTACGGTCATTGTTAATAACCGTTTAAGCCCACGTCAAAATACCAATCTTGAAGCAGCATTTGGTGTAAAAGTCATCGATCGTATGCAATTAATTTTGGATATCTTCGCCATGAGGGCTAGGAGTCATGAAGGAAAACTTCAGGTTCACCTAGCTCAGCTCAAATACATGTTGCCTCGTTTAGCTGGTCAGGGGATTATGCTCAGCCGTCAAGCGGGGGGCATTGGTAGCCGTGGACCTGGTGAAAGTCAGTTGGAGCTCAATCGTCGTTCGATTCGTAACCAGATAGCCGATATTGAACGCCAATTAAAGATTGTTGAGAAGAACCGAGAAACTATTCGCGAAAAGCGTGTTGATTCAAGTACCTTTAAAATTGGCTTGATAGGTTACACCAATGCTGGGAAATCAACAATCATGAACCTTATGACGGATGATAAGCAATATGAGGCTAATGAACTTTTCGCGACCTTGGATGCAACGACTAAGAAAATTTACTTAAAAGATCAGTTTCAAGTGACCTTGACAGATACGGTTGGTTTTATCCAAGATTTGCCAACAGAATTGGTTGCTGCCTTTAAGTCAACGCTTGAAGAAAGTCGTAATGTGGACCTCCTTTTGCATGTCATTGATGCGAGTGATCCTAATCACGAAGAGCACGAAAAGGTGGTCTTAGACATTCTCAAAGACTTAGACATGACTGATATTCCTCGCCTAGCAATCTACAATAAGATGGATGTAGCTGATAATCTAGTAGCAACAGTCTTTCCTAATGTTCGCCTCTCAGCACGTGACAAGGGAAGTCGTGAGGCCCTCAGAAGACTCTTGATTGATGAAATTCAACAGATTTTTGAACCTTTTAGTATTAAGGTACATCAGGATCAAGCTTATAAACTTTATCAGTTGAGTCAATTGGCCTTGCTAGATAGCTACACTTTTGAGACAGAAGTGGAAGAAATTACAGGTTATATTTCACCGAAAAATAAATGGAAATTGGAAGAGTTTTATGACTGATTATATGGATTTAGCTTTAAAATATGGTGGTTTTACAAGTCTAGATAAAGTGTATCTGGAAAACACCTTGTCAGACCTTTCAGACCGTCAAAAACTGGCCTTTATTACACCACCACCAAGCGTGATTAATGCTTATTTTGCAGAGATTTACCAGAAACAGTCTCCAGAAGCAGCAACGGATTACTATTTGGAGCTTTCGAAAGAATTGAACCTCTTTAATCCAGTACCATCTTTTGATGAACACAAGCCCTTTATTCGTCTCAATTTGTCAGGCAAATCTTATGGTTTTTGCTATGAAAATGCCGATGAGGTGGCCCTAGTCTTTGCCGAGCATTTAGAGGTTCCAACAGCTAGCATTTTGTTTGAGCTTGCTCAAGTTTTCCCGCAGTATAAGGTTTATCTTGAAGGCACTCAAATTAAGATGGCCAAGGTTGATTTTGACGAAGAAGTGTTGGAGGAGTTGACACCAGAAACTCAGTTACTTAGTCGTGTCACTAAACTGAAGGGGAATGTCATTAAGTTAGCTAGCTTCAATCAAGACGAATTAGTGGAACTTTTATCTCAATATAAAGGGCAAACTGTATATTATGGCTTTGCTCAGCGTGAATGCCTGGCTTATATTGTCCAGAAATAAGAAAAACGATAGATAGAAAGTATAGAAAGTCATGGAATTACAATTTTTAGGGACGGGCGCCGGACAGCCATCCAAGGCCCGTAACGTGTCGAGTCTGGTTTTGAAGCTACTCGATGAAATCAACGAAGTCTGGATGTTTGACTGTGGGGAAGGAACCCAACGTCAGATTTTAGAAACAACAATCAAACCTCGTAAAGTAAAAAAAATCTTTATCACACATATGCACGGGGACCATATCTTCGGTCTACCTGGTTTCTTGGCTAGTCGTTCTTTCCAATCTAGCGAAGAACAAACTGACCTTGAAGTTTATGGACCAGTTGGTATTAAGCAATACGTCATGACCAGCCTTCGTACCTCGGGGACACGCTTACCTTATCATGTGCATTTTAAGGAAATTGATGAGCATAAGCTAGGCTTGGTTATGGAAGATGACAAGTTCGCTGTTTATGCAGATAAGTTGGATCACACCATTTTTTGTATTGGTTACCGTGTGGTTCAAAAGGATCTCGAAGGAACCTTGGATGCTGAGGCCCTTAAGGCAGCAGGCGTACCATTTGGTCCGCTTTTTGGACAAATTAAGAATGGACAAGATGTAGTTCTTGAAGATGGAACGAAAATTATTGCCAAAGACTTTATTTCCGCACCTAAGAAAGGTAAGGTTATCACTATCTTAGGTGATACTCGTAAGACGAATGCCAGTGTTCGTCTTGGATTGGGTGCAGATGTCTTGGTTCATGAGTCCACTTATGGTAAGGGTGATGAAAAAATTGCTAAGAACCATGGGCATTCAACCAACATGCAAGCAGCACAGGTCGCTAAAGATGCTTCAGCTAAGCGCCTTCTTCTAAATCATGTATCAGCACGATTCTTGGGGCGTGATATCGGTAAGATGGCAGCAGATGCTAAAACGATTTTTGAAAACACTCACATCGTTCGTGACTTGGAAGAGGTAGAGATTTAATGGCTAAACAACGTATTATCGCTATTACTGGTGCCTCAGGAGGCCTTGCTCAAGAAATTGTCAAGCAGCTCTCACCCAGTGATGGTATTATCCTCTTAGGACGAGACAAGGACAAACTTGAGAAATGTTATCGCCATGTGGAAAATAAAACTTGTCTTGCTATTGACCTTAGAGACGACAATGCCATTAAAGAAATGGTCGATTATCTCTATCAACGGTTTGGCCGTATTGATGTCTTTATCAATAATGCTGGCTTCGGTGAATTCAAGTCTTATGATAATTACACTAGCCAAGAAGTACGTGATATGTTTGATATCAATACCTTTGCGACGATGACCTTTTCACGTCTGATGGCTGAGAAAATGGTGGAGCAAGGCCATGGTCATATCGTCAATATCGCCAGTATGGCGGGTAAAATTGCGACAGCCAACTCAAGTGTCTATGCAGCGACAAAGTTTGCGGTAATTGGCTTTTCAGATGCCCTTCGTTTAGAGCTTTCTGATAAAGGAGTCTATGTTACTACGGTCAATCCAGGTCCAATTGAGACAAGCTTCTTTGACCAAGCCGACCCCTCTGGAGCTTATCTTGAGAGTGTTAAAAAGTTTGTCCTCAGTCCTAAATACGTGGCTAAAAAGATTGTCCGTATTCTGGGTAAAAATAAACGTGAAGTCAATCTACCACGACTCTTATCAGTTGCCCACAAAGGCTACACGCTATTTCCACGAATCTCGGACAAACTAGCTACCAATGTGTTTAACTACAAATAGGAGAAAACTAGATGACCGCAAATATCCAAGCCTATTTAGAAAACCTATAGCACTATAGGTTAAAAAAGGAATTAAGATGTTAGATTATAGAAAAGAGATTCCAGCGATGACAGACCTACTCGCACTGTACAGTTCAGTCGGCTGGACCAATTATACTAACAATCCAACCATGTTGGAAGAAGCTGTCAAAGCCAGTCTATGGCAGTTGGCGGTCTATGATGAGGAAGAGCTCGTAGCCTACATTCGTTTGGTAGGAGATGGGCACTCTGTCATTTTTGTGCAGGACCTCTTGGTGCGACCAGATTATCAGCGCCAAGGGATCGGAAAGAAACTCTTAGAAGAGGCTTTAGGGACTTTCCACAATGTCTATCAACGGCTCCTTGCCACTGATCGTAGCGAGAAAAATCTAGCCTTTTACCAATCTCTGGGCTTTGTCGAACTTTCAGAGCAAGCTTGTACAGGGATGATTTATAAATATTGATGAAAAGGATTTCCAAATAGGGAATCTTTTTCTTGCTTTTTCTAATATTACTTGAAAATGATAGTAGAGTAGAGTTAAATAACGTAAAGAGGAGAAGGGGATATCTGAGAAAATACAAGTCAAAAAGGGAGCAATATCCAGACTATTATTTTGTCTAGAAAAGCAGGTCTTGATTGGAAATGTACCATGAGTTGAAGCACCTTCCGATGTTTTCTATTCTAATTTTAGGAAACTTAGGCTTCTATCCACTATGATAAATTTATTCATGTTATAATAGGTAGACTAGATGACAGGGAGAAAATATAAGAACATGATTACATCAACGTATGATTGGAAAATAAACACAAAAGAGCCAGATGCTGGCTTTTTTAAACTTGCCAAAGAACATGGGCTGGCAGAAACAGCAGCCAAGATTGCTTATGAACGTGGCATTACGACAGAAGAGGCTCTTGAAGACTTTCTAAAGGCTGATTTATCACACCTTCATGATCCTTATCTTCTTCATGATATGGATAAGGCAGTGGCTAGAATTCGTCAAGCCATTGAAAATTATGAGCAAATCTTAGTCTATGGGGACTATGATGCGGATGGGATGACATCAGCATCGATTGTCAAGGAAGCCCTTGAAATGATGGGAGCTGAAGCTCGAGTCTATCTGCCTAACCGTTTTACAGATGGTTATGGACCAAATGAAAGTGTCTATAAGTATTTCATTGAGCAGGAAGGCATTTCACTCATTGTTACAGTGGATAATGGGGTTGCGGGAAATGAAGCTATTGCTTATGCGCAAGAGCAAGGTGTGGACGTTATCGTTACAGACCACCATAGTATGCCGGCACAGCTTCCAGATGCCTATGCCATTGTCCATCCAGAGCATCCAGATGCCGATTATCCTTTTAAGTATTTGGCAGGTTGTGGTGTAGCTTTCAAATTGGCAACTGCCCTCCTTGAAACTATTCCTACAGAGATGTTGGATTTGGTAGCCATTGGTACCATTGCTGATATGGTTAGCCTAACGGATGAAAATCGTATTATGGTCAAGGTCGGCCTGGAAATTCTCAAGACTACTGAGCGAATTGGGCTTCAAGAATTGCTCCGCATTTCAGATGTGGACCCAACAACGATTTCCGAAGAAACGGTAGGATTCAAACTGGCTCCCCAACTCAATGCCTTGGGACGCTTAGATGATCCAAATCCAGCCATTGAATTACTGACCGGATTTGATGATGAGGAAGCTCAAGCCATTGCTCTGGAAATCAATGCTAAAAATGAAGAACGTAAGGAAGTTGTTCAAAAAATCTTTGATGAAGCCATGAGCATGGTAGACTTGGATAAACCAGTTCAGGTTTTGGCCAAGGAAGGTTGGCATCCTGGCGTTCTAGGTATTGTAGCGGGGCGCATCATGGAGCAAATCAGCCAGACAGTAGTGGTTTTGAATATTGAAGATGGCTTGGCTAAGGGATCAGCCCGTAGTTTGGAATCTATTAATATCTTCCACGCTCTTGATGACCACCGAGATATCTTTACTGCATTTGGAGGACACGCTGGAGCAGCTGGGATGACCCTTCCTGAAGAAAATCTTGGTCAACTATCAGAGATCTTGTGTCAGTATGTCTACGATAATGACATTGATACGAGTGCCAAAAATACGCTTCATTTAGACGAGGAGCTCCAACTCAGCGAGCTTAGCTTGGATACCATTAAGAGTCTAGAAAAACTAGCACCTTTTGGTATGGATAATAAAAAGCCAGTCTTTTGGCTACATGATATTACTGTCACTCAAGCTAGGACAATGGGACAAAATGGAGCCCATCTTAAGTTTAAGGTTAAGCAAGGTAAGGATAGCTTTGATGTTGTCGCTTTTAATAAAGGGAATCTGCTTCAAGAATTTCAACAAGCTCAAGGTTTGGAATTGGCAGTGACCTTGTCTGTTAATGTTTGGAATGGTCAGACAACGCTACAGCTCATGCTAGAAGATGCCCGTGTGGATGGTGTTCAATTATTTGATTTCCGCTCAAAAAATATATCACTACCTGAGGGCCTACCAACGGTAGAAGAAGCAGCAGACACAGAGCCTGCGGTTGTCCTCAACACCCTACCGGATTCAGCGACGGAATTAAAAGCGTGGTTTGAAGGTAAAGCTTTCCAGGCTATCTATTTTAAAAATAATATAAAGGAAGCCTATTATCTGACGGGCTATGGAACTAGAGAACAATTTGCAAGGCTCTATAAAACCATTTATCAATTTCCAGAATTTGATGTGCGCTATAAACTAGATGACCTCAGTCATTACCTTAAGATTGATAAAATTCTCCTCATCAAGATGATTCAAATCTTTGATGAATTGGACTTTGTCACTATTGATAATGGTGTCATGACAGTTAATAAAGAGGCTGAAAAACGTGAGATTGAGGAAAGCAAGATTTTCCAGGACCTTAAACGTCTTGTCAAGTTCCAAGAACTCATGGCTTTGGGAACACCACAGGAAATTTATGATTGGCTCTACAAACAGGAGCAGTAGTGCCTAACTAAGATAACTGGTTTAGGATCTAGTGGTTAGCATTTTCTAAATCCACGGATTCATGCTATAATAATATGTAAATATTTTTTGGCAAAATGCCTATAGGAAGAACAAATGAAATTAGAAGATTATATTGCATCTATTGAAAACTACCCTAAAGAAGGGGTTACTTTCCGTGATATTAGCCCGTTGATGGCTGATGGAAATGCTTATAGCTATGCTATTCGTGAAATCGTTCAGTATGCGACTGACAAGAAGATTGACATGATTGTTGGTCCCGAAGCACGTGGTTTCATCGTTGGGTGTCCAGTTGCCTTTGAACTTGGTATTGGATTTGCGCCAGTTCGTAAACCTGGTAAATTGCCACGTGAAGTGATTTCAGCCGATTATGAAAAAGAGTATGGTGTCGATACTCTTTGCATGCATGCCGATGCAATCAAACCAGGCCAACGTGTACTTATCGTTGACGATCTCTTGGCGACTGGTGGTACTGTCAAAGCAACAATTGAAATGATTGAACGCCTGGGTGGTGTCGTTGCTGGATGTGCCTTCTTGATTGAGCTTGACGGACTTAATGGTCGTGAAGCAATCGAAGGTTATGACGCTAAAGTATTGATGAACTTCCCAGGATAAATCTATCTATGTTTTACAAAAGGCCTCAGGGCCTTTTTAACTCTTTTAAAAAATAAGTGTGTTCTTATATAGCTTAAAGCTATAGCTAACTAGAGAAAATATATATTTGATAACAATATTTACCCGGTTTATAATATGAAGATAGAATAAACAAGGATGGAGATGTTGTTATGCCTATAAAACTTGATAATAAGTTACCAGCTCTTGATGTATTGCGTTCGGAAAATGTCTTCATCATGGATGAGAATAGAGCTAGTAGCCAGGATATTAGACCAATGGAGGTCCTGATCCTTAACCTAATGCCAACTAAAGAAGTGACAGAAACTCAGTTGCTACGTCTTTTAGCGAATACACCACTCCAAATTAACGTAGAGTTTCTGTATATGGCTAGTCATAAATCAAAAAATACCCACGCTGAACATATGGAAACCTTCTATAAGACTTTTGATGAAATCAAGGACAAGTATTACGATGGTCTTATCGTAACGGGGGCTCCTGTTGAACAAATGCCTTTTGAGGAAGTTGATTATTGGCAGGAATTAACACAAGTTTTTGACTGGTCTAAAAAGCATGTCTATTCAACTCTTCACTTGTGTTGGGGAGCTCAAGCAGGTCTCTATTACAAACATGGGGTTGATAAGGTTCCCTTGTCAGAGAAATTATCAGGTATCTATAAGCAAACTGTTGACATGCCAAAAAATTTCCTCATGAATGGCTTTGATGATAGCTTTGTGTCACCGCACTCACGCTATACAGAGGTAACTCTGGAAGATATCAAGAATAAAACAGATTTAGACGTTGTTGTATCAGGTAAAGAGGTAGGTCTGTCCATTCTGGCAAGCAAGAATCTTCGTGAAGTTTATAGTTTTGGTCATTTCGAATATGATTGTGATACTCTGGCCAGAGAATATAGAAGGGATTTGGATGCAGGCATCAATCCAGATATGCCAGCAAACTATTTCCCTGGGGATGATCCAAGTCAGGAACCTAAACTTCGTTGGAACCTTGCGGCATCAGCATTCTTTAGTAATTGGATTAACTACGCGGTATATCAAGAAACACCCTATCGTTTAGAAGAGTTGGAAGACGATTTTTCATTCTACGGTTACTTGTAGTAGGTCTCTCAAAAGACTTATGTTGAAACATAAATTTTTTGAGTTGACCTATCTACTCTGAAAGGTAAATATGAGTTTTTTTGAACAGTATCGAACAGGAAATTTAGTCCTTCCAAATGCCTTATTTTTTCACTTTAAGGATATTTTTCCATCAGCGGATGACTTTTTAGTTTGGCAGTTTCTCTATCTACAAACGACTACTCAGATTGGAGAAGTGGCCTCTAGTCAGATAGCGCAGGCAACTGGAAAGACCCTCACTGAGGTTAATAAAAGTATTACGACATTAACTGAGGCTGGACTCCTTGATTTTACGACTATTAAAGTTAATAATGAAATTGAGATGGTTGTTGATGCTTCACCTGCCCTAGCAGTGTTAGACAAGCTAGTGAGTAGTGAAAAGCCAACGACAGGTCCTGTTGTTGGCCAACCAACAAATACGCAGCTTATTAAACAGCTGACAGATGAGTTGGAACAGGCTTTGGGAATATTGAATCCTATGGTAATCGAAGATTTAAATAAGGAAATTCAGGAAGAACACACTGACCCGGAATTAATCCGTGAAGCTCTGAAAGAGGCAGTATTTAACCGAAAAACCAACTGGAATTATATCAAAGGGGTTCTTCGTAACTGGAAAACAAGTGGTATTACTACTAAAATTCAAGTTGAAGAACGTCGTTTGGAGCATCAAGGAAAGAAACAACATCACCAGATTTCGGATGAGTTCAAAACTGGTATGGATGCGGCCCGTCAATTGTGGGGTGGTCAATAATGTTAGGTAGAAAACGTGTTAATGAAGCTCTAGCTTTAATGGGAAAGATGTTTCCAGATGCACATGGCGAGCTGGAGTGGGAGACTCCCTTTCAACTACTAGTTGCTGTTATTTTATCTGCTCAAACAACAGACAAAGCTGTTAATAAGGTAACACCGGGTTTGTGGGCTCGTTATCCAGAAATTGAAGATTTAGCATCTGCTAATCTTGATGATGTTGAAATGTGCTTAAGAACCATTGGGCTATATAAGAATAAGGCAAAGAATATCATCAAAACTGCTAGAGCTGTTTTAATGAATTTCGACGGACAAGTTCCCAAAACTCACAAGGAATTAGAGAGTTTACCTGGTGTTGGACGAAAAACAGCTAACGTCGTATTGGCTGAAGTCTACGGGATTCCGTCTATTGCTGTAGATACACATGTCTCTCGCGTTTCTAAACGTCTGAATATAGCTCCAGAAAATGCTAGTGTAGAGGAAATCGAAGCAGAATTGATGAAGAAAATACCAAAGAAAGATTGGATTATCAGTCATCACCGCATGATTTTCTTTGGACGCTATCATTGTTTAGCCAAGAATCCTAAATGCCAGACTTGTCCTCTTCAAAGTTACTGTAAGTATTATCGAGGAATAACCAAGAAATAAGCTGAAGATGTGATTTTCTTCAGCTTTTACAGTTGTAAGATTTTGTTACAAATTAGTAACTTGACAAAAGTCCCAGGCTTTAAGAAAATAGAAGAAACGATTTAGAAGCAGTAGCGAAATAGTGAATGGCTGAATTCAGTAATGAAGAGTATCTGAGAGCCTTAGCTGATAACGGTGATAGAGAAGCAGCCAAAGAATATGAGCAAGCTTTGGATAATCGTATTTTTTAGTTGCAAATTTCATTGACTCAAACGAGTGATTCGCAGGGTTGTAGGGAAGTGCAAAAACTCTTGGAACAAGAGGAAAAGAAAAAAAGGGACTACTTTCAAGAAAAAGAGGATAAAGCTGTGAGCGAATTTAGACGTCGTAAAACTGAAAGAACTAAGGGAAGGAATGTTTCGAGTTTTAATAAACTCAAAGATCCTAAAATCATTAGATGGGTAATTGGAGTTGTTGCAGTACTTGCAGTGGTTATTCCTGTTGTTACTTTGATGTGGTATAGTAATAACCAAAAAGAGAGTGAAACAAACCCATGGAAAAATGGCCAGTTAGCTAAAAGTAAGGAAGCAGCTGCAGCGTCATCAGATAATCAATCCTCTCAAGTTGATACCTCATCTTTGTCTGATAAACAGTTAGAAGACTGGGTTTTTTCTACCTATGCTAAAGAACAAGGTTCAACTGGAGAAAATTATAAAAATCTAGGTTGGAATGTTTATTCATGGACGGATGATGATAACCTAGTTTATGCTCAACTTTATGATACCTATGGTAATGAGGTTCTTCTTTTCCGTGTAGATAAGAAGGGACAACTCGAAGCCTATGGTGGTATTGACGGTTCAAGCGATTCTTGGGACGTCGTTTCAAAAACTTATACAACCGATTAATGAAACTATATAAAATACTTGACAATGGTGGTTGAGACTGTCTTTTGACAGTCTTTTTTGATATAATTTAAGGTAATCGTGTATACAATTAAAAAACTGACTGAGAAGATTTGGGGATGATGGTTCTACAGAACTTTTTTAATGTCTTCAGGTTTTCGAGGATAGGTTAAATAAAGGAGAATTGTCGTGTCAGACTATTTATCGGTCACATCCTTAACCAAATATTTGAAAATGAAATTTGACCGTGACCCTTATTTAGAGAGGGTATATTTGACAGGTCAGGTTTCCAATTTTCGCCGTCGGCCGAGTCATCAGTATTTTTCTTTGAAGGATGAAGGGGCTGTTATCCAAGCTACAATTTGGGCGGGAGTCTTCAAAAAACTTGGTTTTGACCTCGAAGAAGGGATGAAAATCAATGTCGTTGGTCGGGTACAGATTTACGAGCCGAGTGGTTCCTACTCGATTATTATTGAGAAAGCCGAGCCAGATGGTGTGGGTGCCTTGGCTCTCCAATTTGAACAGCTTCGTAAGAAATTAACTGCTGAAGGCTATTTCGACGAGCGTCATAAGCGGGGTCTTCCTAATTTTGTCAAAAAAATCGGGGTTGTCACAAGTCCTAGTGGTGCGGTTATTCGAGATATTATTACGACTGTTAACCGTCGTTTTCCTGGTGTAGAAATCTTACTTTTTCCTACCAAGGTTCAAGGTGAAGGAGCTGCACAGGAAATTGCTGAAAATATCCAAAAAGCCAATCAAAGGGATGACCTAGATTTACTTATCGTAGGTCGTGGTGGAGGCTCTATCGAAGATCTCTGGGCCTTTAACGAAGAAATTGTGGTGCAATCGATTTTTGAGAGTCGTTTGCCTGTAATTTCTAGTGTTGGTCATGAAACCGATACGACCTTGGCTGACTTTGTAGCAGATCGTAGGGCTGCTACGCCTACAGCAGCGGCAGAGCTTGCAACACCAGTATCTAAGTCAGATACCTTGGTTTGGATTCGGGAAAGACAAAACAGAGCCTATCAAGCTTGTTTGAGACGTATACAGTATAACCAAGAACGTTTAGCCAAATTATCGCAATCGGTTGTCTTTAGGCAACCTGAACGTCTTTATGATGGTTATTTGCAAAAGATTGACCAATTGACAGCCCGACTTGAAGTCTTTATAAAGCAGGATTTTGAACGCAAACAAAAAGAAGTGGCTCTTTTAAGTCATAGACTGCAAGGTTTGAATCTCTTGACTAGTGTAGAGAATTACCAAGACCGTCGAGAGTCCTTACAGCGTTTGTTAGTTACCACAACTAAGAACACCCTTAACGGCTATCGTGTGAGACTAGAGAAAGCGCAAGATGCCCTATTATCACTGGATACTAGCCGTATTGTTGCGAGGGGTTATGCTATTGTCAATAAAGGCGATAAGCCCCTAACCACTATTAAGGATATTACTGAAGGTGATCAATTAACTATCCAAATGAGGGATGGAGAACTAGAAGTAGAGGTAAAAAATGTCAACGAAAAAAACATTTGAGGAAAATTTACAGGACCTAGAGGCCATCGTTACTAAGCTTGAGACAGGCGATGTTGCTCTTGAAGATGCTATTGCGGAGTTCCAAAAGGGTATGGCCCTATCTAAAGATTTGCAAAAGACCTTAGAAGATGCTGAAAAGACATTGGTTAAGGTTATGCAAGCGGACGGTACAGAAACGGAAATGGATGCCTAATGACCAAGCGTGAAAAAATTGATGCGGCTATCCGTGATTTCTATCAAAAGAAAAACCTTCCAATATCAAGTGATTTAATCACTGCTATTCTTTATTCGGTTGATAGTGGCGGTAAGCGTATTCGTCCACTGATTTTCTTAGATTTACTTGAAGGATTTGGTTTAGAGCTTACTCCTAGTCATTTTGATGTCGCAGCAAGTCTTGAAATGATTCATACTGGAAGTCTTATTCACGACGATTTACCGGCAATGGATAATGATGATTACCGTCGAGGACGTTTAACAAACCATAAAAAATTTGATGAAGCAACGGCAATATTAGCTGGTGATTCTCTCTTTTTGGATCCCTTCGCACTTGTAGCCAAAACAGAACTTTCTGCAGAGATTCGTGTTCAATTGATTCAAGCTTTATCTTATGCGTCAGGGACCTTCGGTATGGTTGGTGGTCAGATGTTGGATATGAAGGGTGAAGGTCAGGAACTTGATTTATCGCAACTGTCTCAAATTCATGAGCATAAGACAGGAAAGCTTTTAACCTTTCCGTTTGTAGCGGCTGGTATTGTTGCTAAAAAAGATCAAGAGGTTTTGGAAAATCTAAAAGAAGCTGGTCGCCTGATTGGTCTTGCCTTTCAAGTTCGTGATGACATTTTGGATGTGACTGCTGATTTCGAAGAGCTTGGGAAGACACCTGGGAAAGACGTAGTTGCTGGAAAATCAACTTATCCGGCTCTTCTTGGTTTGGAAAAATCGCATGTCATTCTTGAGGAGTCACTAAATAAGGCTGAGTCTATTTTCAAAGATTTGGCTGAGGACCAAGGTTTCAAGCAAGATAATATTATGAAAATCATAGAAAGGTTAAGACTCCATGCCTAAGGAAAGAGTAGATGTCTTGGCTTATAAACAAGGCCTATTTGAAACGCGAGAACAAGCTAAACGTGGTGTTATGGCTGGTTTAGTTGTTAATGTTATCAATGGTGAGCGTTACGATAAACCTGGTGAAAAAATTGATGATGGAACAGAGTTGAAGCTCAAAGGTGAAAAGCTTAAGTATGTGAGTCGTGGAGGACTCAAACTTGAAAAAGCTTTAGCTGTTTTCAATCTATCAGTTGAAGATATGACAACTATCGATATCGGTGCCTCAACAGGTGGATTTACCGATGTCATGCTTCAAAATGGTGCCAAACTAGTTTATGCAGTAGATGTTGGTACCAATCAGTTAGTTTGGAAATTGCGTCAAGATGATCGAGTGCGTTCTATGGAGCAATATAATTTTCGATATGCTGAACCTGTCGATTTCACAGAGGGATTACCATCATTTGCATCTATTGATGTCAGCTTTATCTCTCTTAATTTGATTCTACCGGCCTTAGCTAAGATATTGGTTGATGGAGGGCAAGTTGTTGCTCTTGTGAAACCTCAATTTGAGGCGGGCCGTGAACAAATTGGAAAAAATGGAATTGTTCGTGAGAGCAGTATCCATGAAAAAGTATTAGAAACCGTAACAGCTTTTGCAGTTGATTATGGCTTTTCAGTTAAAGGACTGGATTTTTCACCTATTCAAGGTGGTCATGGTAACATTGAATTTCTCGCACACTTGGAGAAGACAGATTCTCCTCGAAATGATGGTCAAACTTCAATCAAAGAAGTTGTAGCACAAGCACATAAGGAGTTTAAGAAGAATGAAGAAGAATGATCGTTTGGAGTTAATCCGAAAGATTGTCCAAGAAAATAAAATTACGACCCAGGGAGAATTGGTGAGATTACTACAGGCTGAGGGGTTGAAGGCTACTCAGGCTACGGTATCACGTGATATCAATGAAATTGGTATTACCAAAGTGCCAACCGAAGATGGTTCCTACATCTATGGGCTTTCAACTGCGCCTAGACGAGTAGGTGGATCTTCTGTTGCTTGCCGCCGCTTGTTGCGTATTGATCGACAACATGCCTTTATGAATATCTTAGTTCAGCCAGGGACTAGTCGTCTCATCAAAAAGATTCTTTTGGATGAATACAAGCATTTGATTTTTAGCTTGATTGCTGATGATGACACGCTCTTTTTGGTCGCTCAGTCAGAATTAGCAGCTATCGAATTACAGGGACAAATCGTCAAGTGGGTTGAAGAATAGGAGGAAGCATGCTTCTCGAAATTACGATAAAGAATTTCGCAATTATTGAAGAAATTTCTCTTAACTTTGAAAATGGCATGACTGTTCTCACCGGAGAGACTGGGGCAGGAAAATCCATTATCATTGATGCCATGAATCTTATGTTGGGGGCACGGGCATCTAGCGAGGTTGTCCGTCATTCAGCCCCTAAGGCGGAGATTCAGGGATTCTTTTCAATTGAACAAAATCCTGCTTTAGTTAGTCTCTTGGAAGATAATGGGATTCCTGTTGAGGATGAATTAATTATCCGACGTGAAGTCTTCCAAAATGGTCGAAGTGTCAGTCGTATCAACGGTCAAATGGTCAATTTAACGACTCTTAAATCTGTTGGACACTTTTTGGTAGATATCCATGGACAGCATGACCAAGAAGAACTTATGAGACCTGCTCTTCACATTAGCATGTTGGATGCTTTTGGAGATAAGGCATTTTTCCAAACGAAGAAAAAGTATCAAGAGTATTTTGATCGCTACCGTGAGTTAAGAAAAGCTGTTCTTGAAAAACAGAAAAATGAGCAAGAGCATAAGGCTCGAATTGAAATGCTAGCCTTTCAGATTGCAGAAATTGAGGCAGCTTCCTTGAAATCAGGAGAAGATTTTGCTTTACTGAAGGAACGAGACAAACTATTGAATCATAAGCAGATAGCTGATACCCTAACAAATGCCTATGTTATGCTGGATAATGAAGATTTTTCAAGTCTATCAAATGTCCGTTCTGCTATGAATGACCTTCAATCTCTTGAAGAGTATGACTCTGATTATAAAGAACTCTCTAATAATTTATCAGAGGCCTATTATGTCCTTGAGGATGTTACTAAACAGTTGGGAGATCTTGTGGATAATTTAGATTTTGATGCTGGGCGTTTGCAAGAGATTGAACACCGTTTAGATACGATTAATGCCATTACCCGTAAATATGGTGGAACTGTTGATGATGTCTTAGATTATCTCGAAAATTCAAGTAAAGAATACAATCTTCTGACTGGCAATTCCAGCTCTTCGGATGCTATGGAACAAGAGCTTAAGCAACTTGAAAAAGATCTGCTGGCGGCTGCAGAGACCCTACAAACGGCACGCCATCAAATTGCCACAGCCCTTGAAGCTGAGATTAAGGCTGAACTATGTGACCTTTATATGGATAAGGCTGATTTTAAAGTTATCTTTACTAAGGGGAAATTTAACCGTGATGGTAATGAGCAAGTTGAGTTTTATATTTCAACCAATCCAGGTGAAGGTTTTAAACCGCTTGTTAAGGTCGCATCTGGTGGCGAACTGTCTCGACTTATGCTAGCCATTAAGTCAGCCTTTGCTCGAAAAGAAGATAAAACTAGTATTGTCTTTGACGAGGTTGATACTGGAGTATCAGGCCGCGTAGCCCAGGCTATCGCACAGAAGATTCATAAGATTGGAAGTCATGGTCAGGTATTGGCTATCAGTCACCTTCCTCAAGTAATCGCTATTGCAGATTATCAATTCTTTATTTCTAAAGAAAGTGATAACGAGACAACTGTATCTCGTGTTCGTCTCTTGACATCTGAAGAAAGAGTTGAGGAAATCGCCAAGATGCTTGCAGGTGACAATGTGACTGATGCTGCCTTGAGTCAAGCTAGAGCTTTATTAAAAGTGGATGAACCTGTTTAGGAAAATAGCTGGGAAAACCTCTCTAGTCATGCTATAATAGAATAAAAATTTGTGTTAAGCGAGAGAAATATGAGTAAAATCAGAATTGTAACCGATTCGTCAATTACGATTGAACCGGAATTGGTTGAAAAGTACAATATCACTGTCGTTCCATTGTCAGTTATGGTGGATGGTGTCATCTATTCAGATAGTGACCTTCGTGAAGAAGGTCGTTTCCTGGAAATGATGAAGCATAGTAAAGAGTTACCAAAGACAAGCCAACCACCAGTGGGGTTGTTTGCTGAGACATATGAAAAATTGGTTAAAGATGGTGCAGAGCAAATTGTGGCCATCCATCTTATGCATACTCTTTCTGGGACATGTGAGGCTTCGCGTCAAGGAGCTAACCTTTCAGGAGCTGATGTAACAGTTATAGACTCAGGTTTTACAGATCAGTGTCTCAAATTTCAAGTAGTTGAGGCTGCTAAACTCGCGCAAGAAGGGGCTAGTCTTGAAGACATTGTGGCACATGTAGAAGAAGTGAAAAGTAAATCTGAACTTCATATTGGTGTCTCTACCCTTGAGAATCTTGTCAAAGGTGGCCGTATTGGACGTGTTACAGGCCTCTTATCATCATTGCTCAATATCCGTGTTATTATGGAATTGAAGGACTATCAGTTAAATACTATTGCTAAAGGTCGTGGTGCAAAAACTTTCATGAAATGGTTGGATTCTTACATTGATGCTATCAAGGATCGCAAGGTTGCTGAGATAGGTATTTCTTATGCAGGAAAACGGGATTTGGCGAAAGAACTTGCTTCGAAACTTGAGGTATTGGGTGCTCCAATTTCAATTCTTGAAACAGGGTCAATCATTCAAACACACACTGGTGAAGACGCCTTTGCCGTAATGGTTCGCTATGAATAAATTGAAAGAATCAGAATTACTTAGAAGTCTAGTAGGCTTCTTATTGCTTTTTCTATTATTTGTAGGGCTTTTCATTTTTATTGTACCAAGCAATCATCGGTCATCAAAGATTACTGACAAGATAAGGTTTGTAAAAAAAGAAAAGGTAACTTATGTGGCCATTGGAGACTCACTTACCCAAGGTGTGGGTGATAGCAGTAAACAAGGAGGCTTCGTTTCTGTTTTATCCCAGGCCTTAGAGTCAGATTTTAATTGGCAAGTGACTTCTCGCAACTATGGTATCGCAGGAAACACCAGCAATCAAATCCTCAAGAGGATGCAGGAAAAGAAGGATATCAAAAGGGATCTCAAAAAGGCAAAAATGATGACTTTGACTGTTGGTGGAAATGATGTGATTCATGTCATTAAGGATAATATCACCAATCTTAATGTGAATACCTTTAGCAAACCTGCTGTGGAGTATCAAAAGAGATTGCGACATATTATTGAGCTAGTTCGTAAGGATAATAAAACTTTACCGATTTATATTGTTGGTATTTACAATCCGTTTTATCTTAATTTTCCAGAGATGACAGAAATGCAAACCATTGTTGATAATTGGAACCAGTCTACCGAAGACGTGTGTAAGGAGTACGACAATGTCTACTTTGTTCCAGTTAACGATCTGCTCTATAAGGGAATTGATGGTAAGGGAGGAGTGACGAGCTCTGATGAAACATCACAGTCTGCCAAATCATCCCAAGGTAGTTTAAACGATGCTCTATTCGAGGATGATCATTTTCACCCCAACAACACAGGTTATCAAATTATGTCAGATGCGATTTTAAAACGTATAAACCAAACAAAGAAGGAGTGGTCAGGTGAGTAAGGTATGGAAATGGTTGTTTTTGGGACTTTTAGCCTTAAATTTAGCCCTAATTAGTGTCGTGACAGTTAGAATAATGACACCAGTCGAAACGAGCTCAGTATCCTTACCTAAAGGAGCTACTAAAATTGGAAAGTATAGTATGAGTAAAGAAGAGCTTGATGCGGCGCTTACAGGGTTTGCACAAGATTATTCTAATGATAAGATGCGTTTCAAGGTCAAAGTGACTAATTCCAAAATTGTTTTTGAGAGTAGTTATAAGGTCTTAGGTCACGCAGTACCCCTCTATGTTTACTTTACGCCTCTTGTAAGTGAGTCGGGTGCTGTCGTTCTTCAAGTGTCTGAGCTCTCGGCAGGAACCTTGAAGCTCCCTGTTTCAGATGCTCTTAAGATGATTAAACGTTCAACAAAACTTCCTGATTATATTGTAATTGACAGTAAGAAGGGAAAGGTTACCCTAAATATTCAGTCTATGAAGAATGATAAGGGAATAACAGCACGTGCTCAGAGTTTCGATTTAGTTAACGACCGTATCGAATTTGACATCTATAAGACAATAAATTAAAAAGGCTTTATTTTTTACAAAAAAGCGATGAAATTATCGTTTATTACTTGACCTCATAAGGCTTTTAGGATAAGATAATATTTGTCGAAGCGCTAAAAATATCATTCGCTTAGAAATAAATTGGAGGATTGTTACAATGGCTAACAAACAAGATTTGATCGCTAAAGTTGCAGAAGCAACTGAGCTTACTAAAAAAGATTCAGCAGCAGCTGTAGATGCGGTTTTCGCTTCTATCGAAGAATTCCTTGCTACAGGTGAAAAAGTACAATTGATTGGTTTCGGTAACTTTGAAGTGCGTGAACGTGCTGCTCGTCAAGGTCGTAACCCACAAACTGGTGAAACTATCTCAATCGCAGCTTCTAAAGTTCCTGCATTTAAAGCTGGTAAAGCTCTTAAAGACGCAGTTAAATAATGTTAAAACCCCTAAGCTTTTAGGGGTTTTGATTTATTGAAAAAATATAAGGAAAACTATGAAAACCATAACAGTGGTATTGATCTTTCTTTTGGTTTTTACTGTTATTAAGTTATCAGCTATTGCTGCTATTAGCAAACTGATGAAACCAAGTGAAAAACAAATCGAAGAAGCTCGTCAGAAACGTCTTCAAGCTGAAAAAGAGGGAAAGGATCCTTTTGAAGACTGGGACGAACGTGACGATGATGGTCTTGTCTAATAGGAGAATCCTCATCAATAAAAAAGTTTGGAAGACCTTCCAAACTTTTTTTATAGACTAGTCAATGTAATGAAGTTTTCCTCGGAAGTCTTCAAGAGTTTCGTAACCTTTTTCTTCCATGATTTCTTTGAGTTCTTTAGTAATACGGTCAAAAATAGCGACACCTTCTTTTTGAAGTGCAGTACCAACTTGTACCATACTTGCGCCACAAAGGATGTGTTCAAAGGCATCACGACCAGATTTGACACCACCAGTACCAATGATTTGGATTTCAGGTTTCAAGCGTTGGTAGAAAGCATGAACGTTTGCCAAGGCAGTAGGTTTGATATAGTCACCTCCGATACCCCCAAAACCATTTTTAGGTTTGATGACAACAGATTCATCTTCAATGTAAAGTCCATTACCAATAGAGTTCACACAGTTAACGAAGACAAGAGGGAATTGGTTGAAAACAGCAGCTGCTTGATCAAAGTGTACAATATCAAAGTATGGTGGTAATTTCACACCAAGAGGTTTCGTAAAGTAAGAAAAGACTTCAGTTAGGATCTCGGTTGTTGTTTCAAAATCGTAAGCAATTTGAGGTTTACCTGGAACGTTAGGACATGAAAGGTTGAGTTCTACAAGCCCCTCATAGTCGCTATCTTGAACTTTTTTAAGAATAGTGTGTGTTTCCTCAGGTGAGAGACCAACGAGTGAAAGAAAATGATTTTTTGTATTGGGTTGCTTTTGTAATTCAATGACATAGTCAAGGTAGTATTCAAAACCGTTATTTGGCAATCCCATTGAGTTGATTGACCCAAGAGGTACATTCACATAACGTGGTTCAGGATTACCAGGGCGGGCCTCAAGTGTTCCTGTTTTTGTGACAAATGAGCCTGCAGCTGAAGCCTCAACCTCTGCCAATTCTTCCTTAGTCATACAATAAACACCAGCAGCATTCATCAGACAGTTATCAAACGTAAATTGGCCAACTTTTGTAGCAGTAGAAACCATAATATCCTCCTTAGAGATCACAAAGTAAAATGTTACTATTTTCATCCCATTTTAGCATGAAAGAAGGCCTAAAACAAGGAAATAATGGATAGGTATAAACTTCTGACTTAAACTTCCGCTTAGTTCCAATTTGACAAAGGAAAGAAGCAGTAGAATTTTACAGAATTTTGGGATTTTGCTAGCTTTTTCAAGGTTTTTTGGGTAGAATAGATAGAGTAAATGGGTATAACCCAAAATAAAAAGGAGACATAACTAATGGTAAAATTGGTTTTCGCTCGCCACGGTGAGTCTGAATGGAACAAAGCTAACCTTTTCACAGGTTGGGCTGACGTAGATCTTTCTGAAAAAGGTACTCAACAAGCTATCGACGCTGGTAAATTGATCAAAGAAGCTGGCATCGAATTTGACCAAGCATACACTTCAGTATTGAAACGTGCGATCAAAACAACTAACCTTGCACTTGAAGCATCTGACCAACTTTGGGTTCCAGTTGAAAAATCATGGCGCTTGAATGAACGTCACTACGGTGGTTTGACTGGCAAAAACAAAGCAGAAGCTGCTGAACAATTTGGTGATGAGCAAGTTCACATCTGGCGTCGTTCATACGATGTATTGCCTCCAGCAATGGATCGTGATGATGAGCACTCAGCACACACTGACCGTCGTTACGCTTCACTTGATGACTCAGTAATTCCAGATGCTGAAAACTTGAAAGTTACTTTGGAACGTGCCCTTCCATTCTGGGAAGATAAAATCGCTCCAGCTCTTAAAGATGGTAAAAACGTATTCGTAGGTGCACACGGTAACTCAATCCGTGCCCTTGTAAAACACATCAAACAATTGTCAGATGACGAAATCATGGATGTTGAAATTCCAAACTTCCCACCATTGGTATTCGAATTTGACGAAAAATTGAACGTTGTTAATGAATACTACCTCGGAAAATAAGCTGAGATAAGTAGTCATCATTAACAATAAAAAAGTTGACTTCGGTCAGCTTTTTTTCTTTTACTGAAAACAAATGTAAATTGTGGTCAGAAAAGTCAGTCAATTCAGTAATTTTTCCTTGACTTTCAAGTTGGAAAGATGTATCATATTAGTCAAGATACATCGAAAGGAAATCAGTCAAATGACATTCGCAACTACAACAACTTTGCTATTGCGTAATGAGGGCTAGTGCAAAAGCATTAGTCCTGTTTGGCTTACCAAGCGGGAGGTAAAAACATCTCGCTTGGGTTTCCGAGTGAGATGTTTTTTTTACTACTATCGTTTTTACTTTTAGAAAGAGGAATGTCTATGCGTAAAGTTGAATTTTTTGATACAAGTCTTCGTGATGGGGAACAAACACCAGGTGTTAACTTTTCAATCAAAGAAAAAGTTACCATTGCTAAGCAACTTGAAAAATGGGGAATTTCTGTAATCGAAGCAGGTTTTCCTGCAGCTAGCCCAGATTCATTTGAGGCAGTAAAACAAATTGCGGAAGCTATGACAACAACTTCTGTTACTGGTTTGGCTCGTTCAGTAAAATCTGATATCGATGCTTGTTATGAAGCTTTGAAAGATGCTAAGTATCCACAAATTCATGTCTTTATCGCAACAAGCCCAATTCACCGTGAATTCAAATTTAATAAATCAAAAGAAGAAATTCTTGAAATTGTAAAAGAGCATGTGTCATATGCACGTTCAAAATTTGAAGTTGTAGAGTTTTCACCAGAGGATGCTACTCGTACAGAGCTTGATTTCTTGACTGAAGTTGTTCAAACAGCAGTTGATGCTGGTGCATCATATATTAATATTCCTGATACAGTAGGATTTACGACTCCAGAAGAGTTTGCGCGTATTTTTGATCATTTGACTGAAAATATTAAATCAGACCATAAAGTTGTCTTTGGTGTTCACTGTCACGATGACCTCGGTATGGCAACTGCAAATACTTTGACAGCAATTAAACACGGTGCTGGACGTGTACAGGGAACTGTTAATGGTATCGGTGAACGTGCGGGTAATGTTGCTCTTGAAGAAGTAGCTGTTGCTTTGAAAATTCGTGAAGACTTTTTCCAAGCAACAAGTGATATTGTTCTTAATGAAACAATGAATACTTCAGAGCTTGTTTCTCGCTTCTCTGGAATTCCTGTTCCTAAAAATAAAGCTGTTGTTGGTGGAAATGCCTTCTCTCATGAATCTGGTATCCACCAAGATGGTGTTCTTAAGAACCCACAAACTTATGAAATTTTCACACCAGAATTGGTAGGTGTGAAGAGTAACAGTCTTCCTCTTGGTAAATTGTCAGGACGTCATGCCTTTGTTGAAAAATTGAAAGAACTTGAGCTTGACTTTGTGGAAGAAGATATCAAACCACTCTTTGCCAAATTTAAAGTCTTGGCTGGGAAAAAACATGATATTACTGATGCAGATATTCGTGCACTTGTTGCTGGTACAAGTGTAGATAATCCAGAAGGCTTCCACTTCCAAGATCTTCGCTTGACAACTAATGCTGATGAAACAATTACTGCTACAGTAAGCTTGGTTAATGAAGATGGTGAATCTGTTGAATTTTTGGCAAATGGTCAAGGGTCAGTTGAAGCTATCTTCAATGCTATTGACAAATTCTTCAACCAAACAGTTCGCTTGACTTCTTATAATATTGACGCAGTAACTGATGGTATTGATGCGCAAGCGCGTGTACTTGTAACTGTCGAAAATGTAGATACAGATACTATTTTCAATGCATCTGGTTTGGACTTTGACGTCTTGAAAGCATCAGCAATTGCCTATATTAATGCGAATACGCTGGTTCAAAAAGAAAATGCTGGTGAGATGGCACGAAAAGTTTCTTACCGTGACCTTCCATAAGCCTAAGAGGAGTTAAACATGACAAAAAAAATTGTAACACTTTCAGGTGATGGAATTGGACCTGAGATTATGGCAGCGGGTCTTGAAGTTCTGGATAAAGTAGCTTCAAAAATTGGATTTGATTACGACATCGATGCTAAACCATTTGGTGGTGCTGGCATTGATGCTGAGGGTCATCCACTTCCTAAGTCAACTTTGGATGCTGCTAAATCAGCAGATGCTATCGTCTTGGCTGCAATTGGTGGACCTAAATATGACAATGCGCCAGTTCGTCCTGAACAAGGCCTTTTGGCCATTCGTAAAGAGTTAAATCTCTTTGCTAATATCCGTCCTGTCCGCATCTTTGATGCTTTGAAACACTTGTCACCTCTTAAGCCTGAGCGTATTGAAGGCGTAGATTTTGTCGTTGTTCGTGAGCTTACGGGCGGTATTTACTTTGGTGAGCATATTCTCGAAGAAGATAAGGCTCGTGATATCAATGATTATTCAGCAGATGAGATTCGTCGAATCATGCGTCGTGCTTTCAAGATTGCTCAAGGTCGTGGCAAAAAGGTTACTAGCATTGATAAACAAAATGTCTTGGCAACTTCTAAATTGTGGCGTAAGGTTGCTGATGAAGTTTCTTTGGAGTTTCCAGATGTAACTCTTGAACACCAACTCGTTGATAGTGCCGCAATGATTATGATTACCAACCCAGCTCGTTTTGACGTAGTTGTGACAGAAAACCTTTTTGGGGATATCTTGTCTGATGAATCAAGTGTTCTTCCAGGAACTTTAGGTGTTATGCCATCTGCCAGTCACTCTGAAAATGGTCCAAGTCTTTATGAACCAATCCACGGTTCGGCACCAGACATCGCTGGTCAAGGTATCGCCAACCCAATTTCAATGATTTTGTCAGTAGCTATGATGTTACGTGAAAGTTTTAATGAAACTGAAGGGGCAGAATTGATTGAAAATGCTGTTGATAAGACCTTGAATCAAGGCATCTTGACACGTGATTTGGGTGGTCAGGCTTCGACTGCTGAAATGACAACAGCTATTATTGGCAATCTCTAACATCATGACACTGAAATTAGTGTTACTAAGTGTTTTGTTGGTGTGGAATCTAGTCGTCTTATCCGTTTATGGACTTGATAAACATAAGGCTATTCAACATAAGAGACGGATTTCTGAGAAGTCATTATTATTGCAGACTATTATCTTTGGTGGTATTGGTGCCTTTCTAGGTGGGAGACTATTTAGACATAAAATTAACAAATGGTACTTTAAGTTCTGCTGGCTTTTAGGGATTGTTATAGATGTCGTTCTTTTATACCTTATTCTAACAAGACTTTCGGATTAGCTAATCCTTAGATTATATTTGGAGTATTTTATGAGCGGAAAATCAATTTTTGATAAACTATGGGAACGCCATGTAATTGCAGGTGATGAGGGGCAACCCCAACTTATGTACGTGGACCAACATTATATTCATGAAGTGACTAGTCCTCAAGCTTTTCAAGGTCTTCGTGATGCTGGACGTAAAGTAAGGCGTCCAGATCTGACTTTTGGGACCTTTGACCATAATGTTCCAACTGTGAATATCTTTGATATTAGAGATGTTATTTCTAAGGCACAAATTGATAAACTTGCTGAAAATGTCATTGAGTTTGGTATTGACAATGCGCCACATGGTTCGGATAAGCAAGGAATCGTACATATGGTTGGTCCAGAAACAGGACGTACGCAACCAGGTAAGTTTATTGTTTGTGGGGATAGCCACACAGCTACCCACGGTGCCTTTGGAGCTATAGCCTTTGGTATTGGAACGAGCGAGGTTGAGCATGTCTTTGCTACACAGACACTTTGGCAAGTCAAGCCTAAAAAGATGTTGGTAGAATTCACTGGGAAACCTCAGAAAGGCATTTATTCAAAAGATTACATTCTCGCCTTGATTGCTAAATATGGGGTTGCTTGTGGAGTGGGTTATGTTGTAGAGTACCGCGGTGAGGCAATTGACCGTTTGACTATGGAAGAACGCATGACAATCTGTAATATGTCAATTGAATTTGGTTCGAAAATGGGAATTATGAATCCAGACCAAGCAACATATGATTATATGCGTGGTCGAGAATGTGTTCCTGAGGATTTTGATGCAGCAGTAGCTGACTGGAAGACACTAGTTAGTGATGATGATGCAGAATACGATAAAGTCATTCGTATGGATGTTTCTGAGTTGGCACCAATGGTCACATGGGGAACTAATCCATCTATGGGAGTAGATTTTGATACGCCATTCCCTGAAGTTCGAGATATGAATGATGAGCGTGCATACCATTATATGGATCTTCGTCCGGGTCAAAAAGCAGAAGACATTGATCTTGGGTATATCTTTATTGGGTCTTGTACTAATGCTCGCTTGAGTGACTTGCAGTTGGCAGCCAGATTTGTTAAAGGTAAGAAGATTGCCCCTAATTTGACAGCTATTGTGGTTCCAGGTTCTAGACCTGTTAAACAAGCTGCAGAGAAAATTGGCTTGGATAAGATATTTAAAGATGCTGGTTTTGAATGGAGAGACCCAGGATGCTCGATGTGTCTTGGAATGAATCCAGATAAAGTTCCTGATGGGGTCCACTGTGCTTCAACAAGTAATCGAAATTTTGAGGATCGACAGGGGTTTGGAGCAAAAACACACCTTTGCAGTCCTGCAATGGCAGCGGCAGCAGCTATCGCCGGACGTTTCGTTGATGTTCGCCAAATGCCAGAAGTACAATAAGGAGGAAACATGGAAAAATTTACCATTTATACCGGGACGGCAGTTCCATTGATGAATGATAACATCGATACCGACCAGATTCTTCCCAAACAGTTTCTCAAACTGATTGACAAAAAAGGTTTTGGGAAATATTTGATGTATGCTTGGCGTTATAAAGATGACAAATATACTGAGGATCCTGATTTTGTTTTTAACCGACCTGAATATCGTAAAGCAACTATTTTAATAACAGGTGATAATTTCGGTGCAGGTTCATCTCGTGAACATGCTGCGTGGGCCCTAGCTGACTACGGATTTAAAGTTGTTATTGCAGGTTCCTTCGGAGACATTCACTATAATAATGAACTTAATAATGGGATGTTACCAATTGTTCAACCGATAGAAGTACGTCAAAAATTGAAACAATTAAAACCTACTGATAAAGTGACGGTAGACTTAGAACAACAAAAAATTATTTCACCGGTTGGTGAGTTCACTTTCGAAATTGATGGTGAATGGAAACATAAACTTTTAAATGGATTAGATGATATAGGGATTACCTTGCAGTATGAGGATTTGATCACCGAGTACGAAAAACATCGTCCAAGCTATTGGCAGTAATAGTCTTATATTTTCGAATATTCCGAAAATTACTTGCCTGATAACTATGAACATGATAAAATATATGTATTATAAATTAGATGGAGAACACACATTATGACTAAACATGTCCAATGGGATGGTAACCTTAACCAAGAAGGTTTTGAAATTCTTAAAGGTGAAGGTGGATGTATCGTTACACCAACTAAAGTTGGTTACATTATTATGACTAGCGATAAAGCTGGTTTGGAACGTAAATTCGAAGCTAAAGAACGTAACCGTAACAAACCAGGTGTTGTTCTTTGCGGAAGCATGGATGAGTTGCGTGCATTGGCACAATTGACTCCTGAAATTGATGCATTCTATCAAAAGCACTGGGATGAAGATATCCTTCTTGGATGTATTCTTCCGTGGCGTGAGGATGCTTACGCAAAACTCCAAGCATTTGGTGATGGCCGTGAAGAGCTTATGACTGATGTACGTGGAACATCATGTTTCGTTATTAAATTTGGTAAAGCTGGTGAGCAAATTGCCAAAGAAATGTGGGAAAAAGAAGGCAAGATGGTTTACGCTTCATCAGCAAACCCTTCAGGTAAAGGTAACCGTGGTAAGGTTGAAGGTATTGGTGAACGTATTGAAAATGCTGTTGACCTTGTCATCGAAGCTGATGAATACGTTGCGTCAATTCAGCCTGATAAAACTGTTGAAACACGTTATGAACAAGGTGTTATGGTATCAATGGTTGATGCAGACGGTAAATTAATTCCTGAACAAGGTGAGGGAAGCCGTTCAGTAGAACCATGTCCAGTAGTTATCCGTAAAGGTCTTGATATAGATAAAATTATGATGCACCTTTCAGACCACTTTAATTCTTGGAACTACCGTCAAGGTGAGTATTATTAAGAAAATAATGTCTTCAAGAAAGCAGGACCTCTGGTTCTGCTTTTAATATGCTTAAAAACTTGTGATATAATACTATTTGAATAGGTTTCTTTGATTTTTTCTAGAAAACTAAATTATTATTTGACAAAAAATAATTTTGAAAGGAGGCCTTCATGTTTGCACAATTGGATACAAAATCAGTATATAGTTTCATGGACAGCGTTGTAGATTTAAACACCTATGTAAAACGTGCCAAAGAGCTTGGTTATCAAAGTATAGGTTTGATGGATCGTGATAATCTCTATGCTGCCTATCATTTTGCCCAGCTTGCAATCAGAAATGGTTTACGTCCCTTGATTGGAATAGAAGCTAATTTATTCTATGATGGGAGAAAAATTCCCTTTCGCCTATTAGCTAAAAATAATCAAGGCTATAAAAATTTGATGAAGTTGGCAACAGAGCTGTCTTCAGGGCAACGGGAGTTTACGCTTTTTTCAGACTATCTGAATGACATCGCCCTAATTATTCCAAGTGAGGACTGGGAGCCCGGGATGAGTCTGGGCTCAGAAGTTTTCATTGGGGTAAGACCTGAGGATGCTGGTAAAGAATTCGATTATCCTGTGGTTCCTTTACATACAGTGCGTTATTTTGAAAATGCAGATCGCTCGACTATCCAGACGTTACATGCCATCTCACAAAATGTGTCCTTGTCAGAGGCCTCTATTTGTCCTATGAATCAGCTTCTTTTCTCGCCTCAAGAAATGGAAAGTGCATATAGTGATATTCCAGAGGCTTTGAACAATTTGGAGCAACTTGTTTCAGACATTACTTATCAATTTGATACGGATTTGAAGCTTCCTCGTTTTAATCGTGATATGCCAGCAGTTGACCAATTACGTCAATTAGCTCAATCTGGATTGGATAGTAAAGCGTTAAGAGAACCAGTTTATCAGGAACGTTTAGACAAAGAATTATCTATCATTCATCAGATGGGCTTTGATGATTATTTCTTGATTGTCTGGGACTTATTACGCTTTGGGCGTAGCCGTGGTTATTATATGGGAATGGGGCGTGGCTCTGCTGCAGGAAGCTTAGTGGCCTATGTCCTTGATATTACTGGGATTGATCCCGTTAAAAATGACTTGCTTTTCGAGCGTTTCCTAAATGAAGAGCGTTATAGCATGCCTGATATTGATATTGACTTGCCCGATATCTATCGAAGCGAGTTTCTTCATTATGTTAGGGACCGTTATGGTAGTAAACACTCTGCTCAGATTGTTACTTTTTCAACCTTTGGAGCTAAGCAGGCTATTCGAGATGTTTTTAAACGTTTTGGTGCTAAAGAATTTGAACTGTCCCAACTTAGTAAAAAGATTTCTTTTCGTGACAATCTGACTTCTGTCTATGAGAAGAATATGTCATTTAGACAGTTGATTAATCAGAGGCAGGAATTTCAGAGGGCTTTTGAGATTGCTAAGGCTATTGAAGGCCAGCCAAGACAGACCTCAATCCATGCTGCTGGTATAGTGATGAGTGACGATGACCTGACCAACCATATTCCGCTAAAAACTGGTGAGGATATGATGGTTACTCAGTACGATGCCTCCGCAGTCGAGGCCAATGGCTTGCTTAAGATGGATTTCTTGGGCCTGCGTAATTTGACCTTTGTTCAAAAAATGAAGGAGAAGCTTGAAGAAGAACAGGGAATTGCTATTGATATCAAATCCATTGACTTGGAAGATTCACAAACCCTAGCGCTCTTTGCCAGTGGTAAGACAAAGGGGATTTTTCAGTTCGAGCAGGCAGGTGCTATAAATCTCCTTAAACGGATTAAACCTACTAAGTTCGAAGAAGTAGTAGCGACTACCTCTCTTAACCGTCCAGGAGCTAGCGATTATACAGATAATTTCATCGCTCGTAAGTATGGTAAGGAAAAAGTTGATCTCATTGACCCAGTGGTTGCTCCAATTCTTGAACCTACCTATGGCATCATGCTTTATCAGGAGCAGGTTATGCAGATTGCCCAAGTATTTGCAGGCTTTACACTCGGAAAAGCCGATTTGCTTCGTCGAGCAATGTCGAAAAAAGATGCCAATGAAATGTCCAAGATGTCCGAAGAGTTCATGAAAGGAAGTCGTCGGTTTGGACGTGACCCACAGATTGCTGAACGACTCTTTAGTATGATGGCTAAGTTTGCAGGTTACGGCTTTAATAGAAGTCATGCCTATGCTTATTCGGCACTAGCCTTTCAATTAGCCTATTTCAAAACGCATTACCCTCAGATATTCTATGACGTCATGTTAAATTATTCGTCAAGTGATTACATTAAGGATGCCATTGAAAATGGCTTCTCCCTAGCTAGCCTCGATATTAATAGGATTCCCTATCTGGACAAGATTTCAGATGGAAAGATTGTATTAGGTCTTAAGACTATCAAAGGCTTGCCAAGAGATTTTGCCCTTTGGATTATTGAGGAACGCAAACAAAATGGCAAATACATTTCTATAGAAGACTTTTTGACACGTATTCCTAGCAAATATCAGAAAGTCGATATTCTGACTCCTCTCATCCAAATTGGTTTGTTTGATATCTTTGAACCAAATCGTCAGAAAATCATTGGTAATTTAAGCAACCTCTTTACTTTTGTCAACGAGTTAGGAAGCTTGTTTGCAGAGTCCTCTTATTCTTGGGTGGAGTATGAAGACTATAGTCAGACAGAACGCTACAGTATAGAGCAGGATTTACTAGGTGTTGGGCTTAGTACACATCCATTACATTTAGCTCAAAAAATGACATCACGGCCCTACCAACCAATTTCTGAGTTGGCTTTGAACAGTAAGGCTACAGTTTTGGTTCAGCTTGAATCAGTTCGCATTATCAGAACGAAAAAGGGAGACCAGATGGCTTTTCTAAGCGTTTTTGATGGGGTAAATAAACTGGATGTCACTCTTTTTCCAGAAACTTATTTCTATCATAAAGATAAGTTAAAAGAAGGTGGTCTCTTTTATCTAGAGGGACGAACTCAGGAGCGCGACGGACGTCTTCAATTAATTTTGTCAAATATAGAGGAGGCTAGTACTGAGCGTTTTTGGATTTTACTAGAGAATCATAATAAAGATTTAGAAGTTTCTCAAATTTTAGCCAAGCATCCTGGACATATTCCTGTGGTTATTCGTTATCAGGGAAGCAAGGAAACGATAGTTAGTCAACGATATAAAGTGTCTAAGAACGAAGAACTCAGTAGGGAATTAGCACCCTTAGTGTTGAAAACGGTTTTACGTTAAAAAAAACGATAAAACTTTTCAAATTTAAAGCCATTTAGAATTCTTTGTGTTATAATGAAAATGTTAAATATATAAAAGGAGTATCAGGAATAATGAAACGTATTGCTGTTTTGACTAGTGGTGGAGATGCCCCTGGTATGAACGCTGCCGCTCGTGCAGTTGTTCTCAAAGCAATTTCTGAAGGAATTGAAGTATTCGGCATTAACCGTGGATACGCTGGTATGGTTGAAGGAGATATCTTCCAACTTGATGCCAAAGGCGTAGACAACATCCTCAGCCGTGGTGGTACTTTCCTTCAGTCTGCTCGCTATCCTGAGTTTGCCCAACTTGAGGGTCAACTTAAAGGTATTGAGCAACTTAAAAAACATGGAATCGAAGGTGTAGTAGTTATTGGTGGAGATGGTTCTTACCATGGTGCTATGCGTTTGACTGAACATGGTTTCCCAGCAGTTGGTCTTCCAGGAACTATCGATAACGATATCGTTGGTACAGACTACACAATTGGTTTTGATACAGCTGTTGCAACTGCAACAGAAGCCTTGGATAAAATCCAAGATACTGCTTTCAGTCATGGACGTACTTTTGTCGTTGAGGTAATGGGACGTAACGCTGGTGATATCGCTCTTTGGGCTGGTATTGCTTCTGGTGCAGACCAAATTATTGTACCTGAAGAAGAGTACGACATCAATGAAGTTGTTCGTAAAGTTAAAGAAGGTTACGAATCAGGTGCTAAAACTCACCATGTAATCGTACTTGCTGAAGGTGTTATGGGTGCAGAAGAATTTGCAACTAAAATGAAAGAAGCTGGAGACACTTCAGATCTTCGCGCAACAAACATTGGACACGTGGTTCGTGGTGGTACACCAACTGCGCGTGACCGTGTTCTTGCTTCATGGATGGGTGCGCATGCGGTTGACCTCCTTAAACAAGGTATTGGTGGTGTAGCTGTTGGTATCCACAATGAAGAGCTTGTTGAAAGCCCAATCCTTGGTACAGCAGAAGAAGGTGCTTTGTTCAGTCTTACTGAAGACGGTAAAATTATCGTTAACAATCCGCACAAAGCTCGTCTTGACTTTGCAGACCTTAACCGTTCATTGTCTAACTTGAGCTAATCTCAGTTACTTAAATTATTGTTAATCCGTCGCTAAGGCGACAAAAAATATAAGGGAGTTTTATTTATCATGAATAAACGTGTAAAAATCGTTGCAACACTTGGTCCTGCGGTTGAAATCCGTGGTGGCAAAAAATTTGGTGAAGATGGTTACTGGAGTGAAAAACTTGACCGTGAAGCATCTGCTAAAAACATTGCTCAATTGATCAAGGAAGGTGCCAACGTTTTCCGTTTCAACTTCTCACATGGTGACCACGCTGAACAAGGTGAACGTATGGATGTCGTTCGTATGGCAGAAGACCTTGCAGGTCAAAAAGTAGGTTTCCTTCTTGATACAAAAGGACCTGAAATTCGTACAGAATTGTTCGAAGGTGATGCTAAAGAGTATGCATACAAAACTGGTGAACAAATTCGTGTTGCTACTAAACAAGGTATCAAATCAACTCGCGACGTTATCGCTTTGAACGTTGCAGGCGCACTTGACGTTTTTGACGATGTAGAAGTTGGTAAACAAGTTCTTGTCGATGATGGTAAACTTGGTCTTCGTGTTGTAGAAAAAGATGCTGAAAAACGTGAATTCATCGTTGAAGTTGAAAATGATGGTATCATCGCTAAACAAAAAGGTGTAAACATTCCTAACACTAAAATCCCATTCCCAGCACTTGCTGAAAGAGATAATGACGATATTCGTTTCGGTCTTGAACAAGGTCTTAACTTTATCGCTATCTCATTTGTGCGTACTGCAAAAGACGTACAAGAAGTTCGTGCTATCTGTGAAGAAACTGGTAATGGACATGTTAAATTGTTGGCTAAAATCGAAAACCAACAAGGTATTGAAAACATTGATTCAATCATCGAAGCTGCTGATGGTATCATGATTGCACGTGGTGACATGGGTATCGAAGTTCCATTTGAAATGGTTCCAGTTTACCAAAAAATGATCATCACAAAAGTCAATGCTGCAGGTAAGATTGCTGTTACAGCAACAAACATGCTTGAAACAATGACTGATAAACCTCGTGCAACTCGTTCAGAAGTATCTGACGTATTTAACGCAGTTATTGATGGTACTGATGCTACAATGCTTTCAGGTGAATCTGCAAACGGTAAATACCCTGTAGAATCAGTTCGTACAATGGCTACAATTGATAAAAATGCACAAACTCTTCTTAAAGAGTATGGTCGTCTTGATTCATCAACATTTGGTCGTTCAAGCAAGACTGAAGTTGTTGCATCTGCAGTTAAAGATGCTACTAACTCAATGGATATCAAACTTGTCGTTGCACTTACTGAATCTGGTAACACAGCTCGTTTGATTTCTAAATACCGTCCAGAAGCTGACATCTTGGCAGTAACATTCGATGAAATTACTCAAAAATCATTGATGCTTAACTGGGGTGTTATTCCAGTAGTTACTGAAAAACCTGCTTCAACTGATGACATGTTTGATGTTGCTGAAAAAGTTGCATTGCATTCAGGTCTTGTAGAATCTGGTGATAACATTGTTATCGTTGCTGGTGTTCCAGTAGGTACAGGTGGTACAAACACTATGCGTATCCGCACAGTAAAATAATTTAAGTTATACTTAAATATAAAGAAGGTCCATGAGGATCTTCTTTTTTTAGTTTTATATTTTATTTAACTATAAAATTTATCTAGTGGAATATGCTATATAGATTATCTTTGAGGAAGTGGATTAATGGGGGGATATAAAATGGCTGAGTTGGTTATAAATGAGTATTATGATAAATTACATGATTTTTCGTTGAATCTTAGCTTTTATTTTGATTGTAAAATCCTAGAAGATTCAGGTATAGCTGTAATAGTATAGACTTTACACTCCTATTTTAAGTAGCTAGCTAAATTGAATTGCTTAAGATAATTTGCCTAGAAATATATTGTTTTAGCTACATTTATTTTAAGAGTGTATACGAAATTTGTTAAAGCTCCTAGAAACTTTCAAAAAGACACTAAAGAGACGTTTTATGAAGTTGACTATAATGATTAGGATTTAGAAATTTAAACATTTCCCTTGAATTCATTTTTCTAAGGTTAATTAATGTAATTGCTTTCTTCGAAATAATGAAACTTTAAAATTATTTTTTTGGACAATTTTAAATACTGGTAAACATACGCATATATTTTATATAGACTTGGATAAAGTTATATTTATACAAAAAATAAATTATCTTTACTGATCGTGTTAGAATGTTAAACGATTAATATTTTAAAATACTTTTAATCTCATTGAGGGGTAGGATACTAAAATGTTAAGTGTGGAGGATTACCAAAGTGGGTAAAGATTTATTAAATAATTGTATAAGTCGATTTTCAATTCGTAAACTCAATGTAGGCGTGTACTCTGTCTTACTTGGAACTTGGTACTGATAACGAAGTTTTAGCAGATGAGTTAACTACAGAAGTTCAAACAGCTGGTGTAGCAAGTGCCGCTACACCTATTAGTCAAGATGCACAACTATATAGTACATTGGCATTAATGATTGCGAACGAAGCAACAAGTGAAACTGCACTCTCAGTTGCAGATAGCCAAGCAAGTGATAAAACTGAACCTTCTCAATCTAGAGATAACGGTAGTGGAACTGCTAAATCGATAGATTCATCAAGTCAAACATCAGAAGCCAAGAATCATGAATCATCTTCTACAGCTCAAGCCTCATTAGAGAATTTGGTAGTTGCTAACGGTTTGACAAATACTTCAGCACTTTCTGTAAGTAATGAATTAGAGGCAACTGAGGCAGCCATAATGAATACTGAATCAGATTACTGATAACAACGGCTATACAACTGATTGAGTTTCTAAAGACAAAGAAGCACTTCCTTCTATAAATGAAGTTTGGGATAGCATGGATGGTCTATATATTCCAACTGTTACTCCGAAGGAACTTGAAGGAGAAGACAAGACATCTATGGATGTTCAAGGAGTTAGTCAAACTGGTACTCCAGAATTAGCTATTGAAGGAACAAATAATAATGGTGAGAAAGTTAAAATCACACCTGATTTTGATTATATGTCCAAGTTTGTCGATCCAACAACTGGAAATGTAATCAATGATCCTATTTCGACTGTAGAAGGAGAAGGAATCTACTATTTAGATGGGCTGACTGGAAAGGTTACCTTTGTACCAGACCCAGGATTTACTGGAACTGCCGAGGGCGTAACAGTTTCTCTTACGACTTCAGTTGGTCGTGATAAAGATGGTAGAGTGTCAGATAATGCTCTTAAGACTGCAACTGATAAGTACACACAAACTGTCACAACAGTTACTTCAATTGGTAAGAAGAGTGCAACTCAAACAGGCAAGCCAATCTTTACTGAAGGTGACATCCATATATCAATAAATGATGTCGTTCCAGTTACATTTGAAGATAGCACCACTACCAAGACTATTTCAGATCTTGTTAGTTACACGGTAGCAGCAGATGGTACAGTAATATTCATACCAGAAGCTGAATTTACAAGACTTGTCCCAGCAGTTACAGTGGTTCATGAAGATGTGAACAGAACTAAGTCTCCAGCGACTTACACACCTACCGTATTGCCAATTACGTCATTTGTAGATAAGGGTGGTAGGGAAATCCTACAGTTGATGGTGAACAAGCAAAAGCTGAAATTCCAGGTTATCGCTTCGTAGAAACCAAGAAATTACTTAATTATGATATCGAACATGTCTACGAACAAGTAACGATATCATACGTTGATGAAAATGGTAATACTCAGCGCATTTACAAACAGACTGTGACTCCAACACCAGAGTTACATCCAACTCTACAACCAGAAGAGGCTAAGGCTCCAGTTCTCCCAGAAACAAAAGAAGAAGCATACTTTATCAATCCAACTGACAGCTCAACTTCCAGAAACTGGTAGTGAGAATTCAAATCTTGCATTTGTTAGTTTGTCAAGTCTTCTAGCAGGAATGGGACTCTATGCTAGAAAACGACGCAAATGTTAAAATCAATTATCAGTCGTTTAGGGTAGTAGAATTCTGATTCGAATCAATATAGATCTCACAGCATTTGCCATGGGGTCTATTTGTATAGTCTAGCCTGCTAGTTTTTTAAGTCGTCATGATTGACTTTACTCTCTAAGAAGCGTAATCTAGACATTAATTAAAGGATAAAAAGGAGGTCCCTCGATGATTGAAGTAACTTATTTAAATACTGCAAAGCAAGAAAAACACACTTCTTTTGAAGATTACAATGAATTTGTCAGAGCACAGCAAGCTTGTTGGATTGCCTTACCGGATTCAACGCCAGTCACTAAGGTGACTATAAACGGACATGATATTGGCTACAAAGGACAATATGGCGACCTTTACTTTTATATTATGAAGCTAGACTTGGCACAATATCAGTAATAATAAGAAAAAGAATCAGACATCGTGTTCTGATTCTTTTTCTTTGAGAAAGGTAATTTTTATAAATTAAGAATATTGCTAATTGACTGAAAATGACTTACAATAGAAAGTAAGAATTTATATAAGGAGACAGATATGAAAAACAAGCGTTTAATTTGGACTTTGGTTTTCTTAGCTATCTTGACGCTCGGCTCCATTGGTACAGATCTGTTCAAAAAAGAACACCAAGATGCCAATAAGGTCGTCAAAGTAGGAATCCTTCAGTTCGTCACTCATGATGCCCTGGATCAAATCGAGAAAGGTATTGAGGATGGACTTAAGGAAGCTGGCTATAAAAGGAACAAGGTTCAAGTTACCCTCCTAAATGCCGAAGGGGATCAATCAAAGATTCAAACCATGTCTAAACAATTGGTCAACGACAAGAACGATGTCGTTATCGGCATTGCCACACCAGCAGCACAAGGGCTAGCGGCAGCTACCAAGGATATTCCAGTCATTATGGGGGCTATCTCGGACCCTGTTGGGGCAAAATTGGTTAAGGATCTCAAGCATCCAGAAGGTAATGTTACTGGTACCTCTAACCAAGTGCCGATTAAGCAGACAGTAGAATTGGTCAAATCACTGACACCCAACGCCAAAACGATTGGTATTCTCTACGCTTCAAGTGAAGATAATTCCAAATCACAGGTTGAAAACTTTAAAAAATATGCTGAACAAGATGGTCTAAATGTGGTCGAGTATGCCGTACCATCAACCAATGAAATCAATACAACCATGTCAGTCATGACTGGTAAGGTAGATGCTATCTGGACGCCACAAGATAATACTATTGCCTCAGCCTTTTCAACTGTAATCTCATCAGCCAACCAAGCTAAGATTCCAGTTTATACGACAGTTGATACGATGGTGAAAGAGGGCGGTTTGGCTTCAGTTGCTCAAAGCCAATATGAGCTTGGGAAAGCTACAGCTCGCAGTGCCGTTAAGGTTCTAAAAGGTAAAAAAGTTAAGGATGTCCCAGTTGATGTTATCGATGATGGCACTCCAACGCTCAACCTTAAAGTTGCTCAAGACCTCAATATCACCATCCCTGAAAATGTGCTTAAACAGTCAGACATTGCTGTCAAGGCTGATAAATAAGGAGGACTTATGATTATTTCATCTATTTATCAGGGGCTTCTATACGGAATCCTAGGTCTTGGGATTTACATGACTTTCCGTATCTTGGATTTTCCTGATTTGACAACAGAAGGTTCTTTCCCACTAGGTGGGGCAGTAGCAGTAACCCTTATGAATTTTGGTTGGAACCCCATCTTGGCGACCTTGGTTGCTGTTTTGGCCGGCTGTGGTGCTGGACTTGTGACTGGTCTCCTCTATACTAAGGGAGAAATTCCTACTATTTTGGCAGGGATTTTGGTCATGACTTCTCTTAACTCAGTCATGCTTATGATTATGGGTAGGGCCAACCTAGGACTTCTTGATATTAAGACTATTCAAGATTTACTTCCTTTCAGCAAGGATTACAACCTCTTAATCGTCGGTCTCATTGCTGTAACCATTGTTATCACTGCCTTGATTGCCTTTCTTAACACGCGTCTAGGGCAAGCCTATATTGCCACAGGTGATAATAGAGACATGGCTAAATCTTTTGGTATCAATACGGATTCAATGGAAGTGATGGGACTTGTTATCTCAAATGGTATTATTGCCCTCTCAGGAGCCTTGATTAGTCAACAGGACGGTTATGCCGACGTTTCAAAAGGGATTGGGGTTATCGTCATCGGACTTGCCAGCATTATCATTGGTGAAGTCTTGTATACGACTAACTTGACCTTGTTGGAACGACTGATTGCCATCTGTGTAGGTTCAATCCTTTATCAGTTCCTTTTGACAGCAGTTATCGCTCTTGGATTTAACACGAACTACCTCAAACTCTTTAGTGCGATTGTTCTGGCCATTTGCTTGATCTCGCCTGTCCTACGCCGAAAATTCTTTAAAGGGGTGAGCTTATCACGATGACAGCTATTGTAGAACTCAAAGATGCGACTGTTAAGGTCAATAACGGTTTTAACACCGAAAAAACCATCCTGGACCATGTCAACCTTACCATTAGAGAAGGTGATTTTATTACCATTCTTGGTGGAAATGGTGCCGGGAAATCAACCCTCTTCAACGTCATTGCAGGGACCCTCATGTTGACCAGTGGTCAGATTTTCATCTTGGGTGAGGATGTTACGTCTCTCCCTGCTGAGAAGCGTGCGAAGTACCTCTCACGAGTCTTCCAAGATCCTAAAATGGGGACAGCTCCTCGTATGACCGTTGCAGAAAACCTCTTGATTGCCAAATACCGTGGCGAAAAACGAGGCCTTAAATCACGCCAAATTCATCTCTACACAGAGGAATTTCAAGGTCTGATTGAACGTATTAGTAATGGTTTAGAAAAGCACCTAGAAACACCAGCAGGTCTTCTATCAGGTGGTCAGCGCCAAGCCCTTAGCCTTTTAATGGCAACTCTTAAACGTCCTGAGCTCTTGCTCTTAGATGAGCACACCGCAGCCTTGGATCCTAAGACAAGTGTGGCTCTTATGGAGTTGACTGATGAGTTTGTGACGGGCGACCATCTTACAGCCTTAATGATTACCCATCACATGGAAGATGCTCTTAAATATGGGAACCGTCTTATCGTTATGAAGGATGGACAAATCATTAAAGATCTTACCAAGGAAGAAAAGGATCAATTGGATATCACAGACTACTATGCTATGTTCGAGTAGGCCCAGATTGACTCTAAATTGTAAAATAAGCTAAAAAGTTGTATACTTAAAGAGTATGCAACTTTTTGTTGTGGCCTGTAAATCGACAAGGAGACTGTTCGCACGAACGTTCAGCTTCTTGGACCGTCTGTAAAAATAGGCTCTAGAAGAGAGTCAAACTAAAAAGGAGAAAAACAAGCATGAGCGATATTAAAATTATTGCCCTAGGTGGAGTGCGTGAAAATGCTAAAAACCTCTATATTGTTGAAATTAACGACTCTATCTTTATCTTGGATGCTGGTCTAAAGTATCCTGAAAATGAACAACTAGGTGTTGACTTTGTCATCCCTAACTTAGATTACTTGATTGAAAATAGAGATCGTATCCAAGGGATTTTCTTAACTCACGGACACGCCGATGCCATTGGTGCCCTACCTTATATCTTGCAAGAAGTCAAAGCACCAGTTTTTGGATCATCACTCACAATTGAGTTAGCTAAACTTTTTGTCAAGAATGCTGGCGTTAAGAGATTCAATAACTTCCATGTTATTGATGCAGAAACAGAAATTGAATTTGAGGATGCTGAGGTTTCATTCTTCAAAACAACGCACTCTATTCCAGAATCAATGGGGATTGTTCTTGGCACTGACCAAGGTAATATTGTCTATACTGGTGACTTCAAGTTTGACCAAGCTGCTCGCCCTTACTACAAAACTGATTTAAGTCGCTTGGCTGAAATCGGTCGAGAAGGTGTCTTGGCACTCTTGTCAGACTCAGCAAATGCGACAAGTACGGAACAAACAGCTTCAGAAGCAGAAGTTGGTCAAGAAATTGACCAAGTTATTGCTGATGCAGAGGGACGTGTTATTGTTGCTGCAGTTGCCTCAAACTTGGTACGTATTCAACAAGTCTTCGATTCAGCTGCAGATCACGGACGTCGCGTTGTTCTTACTGGTTTTGACGTAGAAAATATTGTCCGTACAGCCATCCGTCTTAAAAAATTGACTGTGGAGCATGAAAAACTTATTGTCAAACCAAAAGACATGAACAAGTTTGAAGACCACGAGTTGATTATCCTTGAAAATGGTCGTATGGGTGAACCAATCGATGGTCTCCAAAAGATGGCTGTTGGTCGTCACCGTTACGTTCAAATTAAGGATGGAGATCTGGTTTATATCGTAACCACACCAAGCATTGCTAAAGAAGCTGTAGTGGCACGTGTCAACAACGCTATCTATAAAGCCGGTGGAACTGTTAAGATGATTACGCAGAGCCTTCGTGTATCTGGACATGCCAATGCTCGTGAACTTCAATTGATGATTAACCTCCTTCGTCCACAGTATCTCTTCCCTGTCCAAGGTGAGTACCGTGACCTTCAAGCCCATGCAGAGTTAGCCTTGGAAGTTGGTATTCTTCCAGAAAACATTTATATCGTTAAACGCGGTGACATCATGCACTTGTCAGAGGATCAAGGTTTCCTTCATGAAGGAGCTGTTCCAGCCGGTGATGTTATGATTGACGGTAATGCCATCGGTGATGTGGGTAATATCGTCCTTCGTGACCGCAAGGTCTTGTCTGAAGATGGTATCTTTATCGTAGCTATCACTGTTAACAAGAAGGAACGTAAGATTGTCTCTAAAGCGCGTGTGAATACACGTGGGTTCGTTTATGTGAAGAAGAGCCGTGACATTCTTCGTGAGGCTGCTGACATTGTCAATGCTACCGTTGAAAATTACTTGGCAGGAGACAGCTTTGATTGGGGTGAACTTAAAGGTGCCGTCCGAGACGATGTAGCTAAGTTCCTCTTTGACCAAACTAAACGTCGCCCAGCGATTCTTCCAGTAGTCATGGAAGTACGTTAATCATTGATTTTACATTAAGAGTGTGAGCGTCTCGCTTGCATTCATCGAAGTAGAGGTAAATCTCGACAAGATTTTCTTCTTAAAGCAGAAGCTGGGATACCCCAGCTTTTCTGACGTTTAGAAAGGAAAATATAAATGGCTTTTTTTCAAATTGAATACTCATCAGACGTTCTAGGGCAATACCGCCAAGTAGATGTTATCTATCCGGATCGTGATCAGATTGCTGAAAGGGAAAGTGATATGGATATTCCGGTTCTCTATCTCCTTCATGGCATGGGGGGCAATCATAATTCTTGGGCCTTCCGTACCAATATTCAGCGTCTCCTTCGTAAGACTAATCTCATCGTTATTATGCCTAACACGGAAAATGGCTGGTATACAAATACCAACTACGGGGTTAAGTATTACGATGCCATTGCTAAGGAGCTTCCTCAAGTTATGCAACGTTTCTTCCCTAGTATGACTAAGAAGCGTGAAAAGACCTTTATCGCTGGACTTTCTATGGGTGGCTATGGTTCTTTCAAACTAGCCTTAACGACAAATAACTTTGCTTGTGCAGGTTCCTTCTCTGGTGCCCTTGGATTATCAGCGGAGATGATTACAGATGAGACGAGTGAGTCTAAGGAATACTGGCAAGGTGTCTTTGGCGATTTGGAAGGAAAAGACATTGAGCAGCATAAACTGGTTAATCTAGCCAAGCAACATGACAAGAAAACCAAATTCTTTGCCTGGTGTGGTCTTGAGGATTTCCTTTTTGACTCTCAAAACAAAGCAGTAGCTGACTTGAAAGCTCTTGGTTTGGACATTGACTACCGCACGGACCATGGAAGACATGAGTGGTATTATTGGGAAAAACAACTAGAAGCCTATTTAGAATGGTTACCTATTGATTACATTAAAGAAGAACGTTTATCTTAATTGGTCAAGTATGTAACATCTTATCAAAGAGATGATAAAAGCTTAAAGTGATATTTTTTACTTTTTAGAACTATTAGAGCATGATATACTAGGGGAAGTTTCGAAAAGGAGGCTCTGTATTGAAAAAATTATTGAGAGTAATCTTCTATATTCCCAAACTTCTTTTACAATTTATATGGAATCTTATTTGGGCTATTTTTAAACTTGCCCTTATCCTAACCATAGTTGGTTATGGACTTATCTATTATGCTAATAACTCTTCAAGTACCTTAGCTACAAACATTAACCAAGCCTTTCGACAAGTTGAGCTAGGTTTTAGTGGGACCAATGCAAGTGATGTTAAAAAGGTCGTTTCAAGCCTATCGACGACAGATACAATTCCTGAGTCTAATGGTGCCAGATGGGTACAAAATACAGCTAGCGTCTATATTCAATCTACCAATGAAACCTTGGTAGCAGCTTATAAGGAGGCTATCAACAACTGGAATAACACGGGTGCTTTCATCTTTACTTTAACTGATGATGCTTCAACAGCTGACATTGTTGCGACTGACTATTCCGATGCGAATTCACAGGCAGCTGGTCTAGCGGACAGTCAGACTAATGTTTTAACAAATCGTATCACTCATGTGGATGTTAAGTTGAATCGTTATTTCCTCTTGAATAGTGATTTTGGTTATACTCACAAGCGTATTGTGAATACGGCTGAGCACGAATTGGGGCATGCCATCGGCTTAGATCACGATGACTCTAAGACATCCGTTATGCAATCAGCTGGATCTTATTACGGGATTCAACAGGTGGATATTGATACGGTCCATGCTCTTTATGCTAATTAAGGAGGAGCTGTCATGCACTATTTGAAACGCCTTGCTAGACGTTACCCTATGCAAACCTTCCTTTTTCTTTTCAATGCTGGGGTCTTTACTTGGTTGCAAACAACAGGAACCATGATTGCCAATCGTTTGGGCTTATCAAGTGATGGCATTTATATTTATATTCCCACTTGGGTAAAAATGCTGACTAGTCATTCCATAGAGAGTATTCAAACCCTTTACGGTGCTTCTGGATGGAGTTGGCTAATCACCTCTATGATTCTTACTTGGCTCTTGACTTTTCTGAGAGGTCTCATGAGAGCAGTGATTCTCATTCTGATAGTTGGTCTTGGCTTATGGCTAGTCTATCGACACTTTGAACTTTTACAAAATCTAAAACTGTCCTGATGGGCAGTTTTTTTGAGTTATTAGGTCATTTATTTTCTGAAGAAATATGATATAATATAGCTAATTTATTATTTTGGAGGACATTATGGCTTTAGCAAAAATCGTTTATGCCAGTATGACCGGTAACACGGAAGAAATCGCAGATATCGTTGCCAAAAAATTGGAAGAATTGGGTCACACTGTAGATGTAGACGAGTGTACAACGGTTGATGCCGCTGATTTTGAAGATGCGGACATCTGTATTGTAGCGACTTACACTTATGGTGATGGGGAGTTGCCAGATGAAATCGTTGACTTTTACGAAGATTTGGCTGATCTCGATTTGTCAGGTAAAATCTTTGGTGTTGTAGGTTCAGGAGATACTTTCTACGATTATTTCTGTAAATCAGTTGATGAATTTGAAACACAATTCACCTTTACTGGTGCAACAAAAGGTGCGGATAGTGTCAAAGTTGACCTTTCTGCTGAAGATGAAGATATCGAAAACCTCGAAGCTTTCGCTGAGAAAGTTTCAGAAGCATTAGCATAAGAAAAAGCAGAGTAAAGTCTGCTTTTATTGTAGTTAAAAATGGAGTTTTTATGAATGAAATAGAAAGAGATTTTAGGACGCAATCTCAACATCTCCTTTGGTCCGTTTGGCGTGGGCTCTTAGTCGGTGTGGCTGCAGGTGCAGTCGTTAGCTTCTTTCGTTGGTTAATTGCTAAAGGGGCCCAAATCTCGGTATCCATTTATCAAGACGCCCTGCACAATCCAGTCCTTATTTTAGAAATTGTCTTTGTCAATTTGGTCTTTGCTATTTTAATTGGTTATCTCATTAAGCAGGAAAAAGACATCAAGGGATCAGGGATTCCTCATGTTGAAGGGGAACTGATGGGGCTCTTACATCCGTCTTGGTGGTCAGTTTTATGGCGTAAGTTCCTAGGAGGTGTTCTTGGGATTTCAATGGGACTGATGTTGGGTCGTGAGGGGCCTAGTATTCAACTAGGTGCCATGACTGCTAAGGGATTAGCCGAGGGACTTAAGCTCTCTGCGCGTGAGAAGCGCGTCTTGATTGCTGCAGGAGCAGCAGCAGGGTTATCGGCTGCCTTCAATGCCCCAATTGCAGGTCTTCTATTTGTCGTCGAAGAAGTCTATCATCATTTCTCTCGTCATGTTTGGGTGACAGCTTTAACGGCATCTTTAGTAGCCAATGCTGTTTCCCTACGCATCTTTGGCCAGGTACCAGTCCTTGCTATGACAGAAAAATTACCCGTATTTCCTTTGAAAGATTATTGGATTCTTATTGTCTTGGGGATTTTTCTAGGTGTGTTTGGATACGGTTATGAGTGGGTTGTCTTACGTATTGGTAAGGTCTACCAAGGGTTAGGAAAAATCTTCCACTTGCCATCTTATTTTCATGGCCTTTTGGCAGTTCTGTTTATCATTCCTATAGGCCTCTATTTTCCACATCTTTTAGGTGGTGGGAATGAATTGATTCTTGCCCTAAATGGTTTACATCCTGCTCTAACTGTGGCTATCCTCTATTTGGCTATTCGCTTTATTTGGAGTATGTTGTCATTCGGGTCAGGTTTTCCTGGTGGTATTTTCCTTCCGATTTTGACTCTCGGTGCTCTCTCTGGTAGCGTTTTTGCTGCAACTTTTGAAAATTTAGGTTTCTTGGATTCGACTCAGTTCCCCATCTTCATCATCTTAGGCATGGCAGGTTATTTCGGTGCAGTATCCAAGGCACCGCTAACTGCTATGATTTTGGTGACTGAGATGGTAGGGGATCTTCACCAGTTAATGACAATTGGTGTCGTGACCCTAATTGCCTATCTGGTCATGGATTTCATGGGAGGAGAACCTGTCTATGAAGCCATGCTTCACAATCTAATCGCTCACGAACCAAAGCAAGTTGATAAAATACCGACGATGATTGACTTACCAGTTACAGACAGTCTAGCCGGTCGATTGGTTAAGGATTTAACCTTACCTGATGGGGTTTTGATTTCCACTCAGATTTTTCAAGACCAGTCTGAAGTTGTTCATGGAGACACACGTCTAAAAGCAGGAGCAACCCTGTATCTGGTTGTTAATGAAAGTAATATCAGTCAGGTAAGAAAACTCTTTTTATAAGCAATTCAATGGCTTGAGGCTCTTTTCTCCTCAGATCATTTTTGTTATAATGAAGAGAAAAAGGAGGTCAGTATGGACTTAAATGAGATTCGCCAACAGATTGACACCGTTGATAATGAGATCGTGGCTTTGTTGGAAGAACGTATGAAATTGGTAACTCGAGTAAGTGCTTATAAACAACGCACTGGAAAGGCAATTTATGATCCTGAGCGTGAGCAGGCCTTGCTGAATAAAGTAGCAGCGAGTGTTACAAATCCAGAATACCAAGAGGCTATCGTAGCGAGTTTTGCGGATATTATGAAGCACTCACGTACTTATCAAGCAGGGAAGCTTGAAGGAAAGTAGGCTACTAAAATGAAAGTTAGACAATTAAGTGAGAGTCAAGGTCTCTCATACTCCAATCTAGTGATTTTGAGTCTATATGCTGTCTTTCTAGGAGTGATAGTTGGACTAATTGATGCTATTTTTGGTCGTGTTCTTATAGGGCTTTCAGAATATCGAGACCATCATCTCTTTTATCTAGTCCCAGCGCTTCCTATAGCGGGGCTTTTGATTGTTTACCTATACCAAAGGTTTGCAGGCAAAGCAGCACAAGGGATGGGCTTAATTTTCAAGGTTGGTCACAATGAGGAGAAGCAGGTACCTTTAAGATTAATCTCACTTGTGACAGTGACAACGTGGCTGACCCATCTTTTTGGGGGCTCTGCAGGTCGAGAAGGAGTTGCTGTTCAGCTCGGAGCCACAGTTTCCCATGCTTTTAGTCGCTATTTTAAGATCCCTAATGCTTCACGCATTTTCTTGACCATGGGGATGGCAGCTGGTTTTGGAGGGCTCTTCCAAACACCAATCGCTGCGACCTTCTTTGCTCTTGAGGTCTTGATACTGGGACAGTTAAGCCTACCAATTCTAGCACCAACTCTTATCGCATCTTTTGTAGCTAGTACAACAAGTCATTTTTTAGGACTTGAAAAGTTTAGTCACTTTGTATCTGACAGTTTGAGTATTGATCTTGAGACTTTTGTTAAATTAGTTCTTTTAGGTCTTACCTTTGGTTTAGTAGGTAATCTCTTTGCCTATCTATTGGCAATGGCTAAAAAAAAGGTTGCTAGTATTCTTCCTAATCCCTACTATCGTGTTCTTTTAGGAAGTGTCGTATTGACCTGTCTTCTCTTGCTTTTGTGGAAGGGGCGCTATACAGGACTTGGAACAAATTTGATTGCTTTAAGTGTTGGTGGTGGGACCATTTATCCATTTGATTGGCTCTTGAAATTGCTCTTGACCGTCTTTACTTTATCTCTTGGTTTCCAAGGAGGAGAAGTAACACCCCTATTTGCTATCGGAGCAAGTCTTGGTGCTGTTCTAGCACCAGTTCTAGGACTTCCAATTCCACTTGTAGCAGGTCTTGGTTATTTGTCAGTCTTTGGTAGCAGTACCAATACCATTTTAGCACCGATTTTTATTGGCGTTGAAGTCTTTGGTCCCGCTAATGCAGTCCCTTACGCGATTGTCATGGCTTTTGCTTATCTTATTAATCATAAGACTAGTATATATGGTCAACAAAAAATGCTAGAAATGCAATAAGATACTAGACAATCGAGTAAATTTTTGATAAGATACTAAGAGTGTGTAATGGACGCACAAAAATAACGGCTAATCCGCTGGGACACAAAGGTTGCTCTTAAGATTAGTAAGATAGGAGTATATAAAAATGAATCCATTAATCCAAAGTTTGACAGAAGGTCAACTTCGTACTGACATCCCATCATTCCGTCCTGGTGACACAGTTCGCGTTCACGCGAAAGTTGTCGAAGGAACTCGCGAACGTATCCAGATCTTTGAAGGTGTAGTTATTTCACGCAAAGGTCAAGGGATCTCAGAAATGTACACAGTTCGTAAAATCTCAAGCGGTATCGGTGTAGAACGTACTTTCCCAATCCACACTCCACGTGTTGAAAAGATTGAAGTTGTACGCTACGGTAAAGTCCGCCGTGCTAAACTTTACTACTTGCGTGCTTTGCAAGGTAAAGCTGCACGTATCAAAGAAATCCGTAAATAATTTACAGATTTCGACAAAAAAATCTGTCCTCGTGGCAGATTTTTTCATAAGTCCTCTTAGTTAAATGGATATAACAACTCCCTCCTAAGGAGTCGTTGCTGGTTCGATTCCGGCAGGGGACATTTTTAAGCCTCTAACCATGCGGTTTTAAAGCGTTTTGTCCACATTGAAGTTTTCTTTTTTCGAAATGGGCTATATTCTGTTTTGTGTAGTTTCATTAAGTGCATAATGGAAGGTATGAGAAATTTATATATTTCCCATCTTATAATACAAGATTATTCTTTGCTCTACAGTTAAGAGTCTATTTTTTTATTTTGTTTATGGCATAGTTAATACGTTTTGTAAAAACATCTACCCACATATCACCCCCATAAAGAGGTTGTTTATCGCTCAAAAAAGTTTCACAAATTTTGATTTCATTCTCGTAATCTTTTAGTCCACGATAATTCTTAGCAATTCTTTCGAAAAGTGGAGCATGAAAATCAACGAAGTCATTCTTCAATAATGGTAATAGTATAGAGTTAGATTCTTCAAATCTTTTGAGTTTTCCCAATTTCTCACCTTTTTGAAAGACTTTAAAATATTTACCTCTTTTATTAATATTTTCTAGTTCAGTGAGTCTTTGGGTCGCTTTCTCTACTTCACCAATTTGTGAGAGCCATTCTGCATGTTCTTTTATGAAAAGTTTATGATTTTCATAATTATGTTTTTTTTCTTCAGTTGTGGTCCACCCATTTTTATGTAATTCAATATACTTACGATTTTTATCAATTGTTTCATTTCCAAGTTTTGTAACCATAAAATTTTTATCAACTAATCCTAAATCTATTAGTTTTTTGACTTGATTAAACGGAGATGTAATTCCATAATTTCTTGATAAGTGACTTGGGTAAGATTTAAAATCTTGACCAAATCTTTTTATAACCCATAAAAATATCAAATCGGATATTCTTAGATTTGATCCTGGAATTATTTCATTTGCCCAGGGTAATACATTGTCAAACAGGAAACCGTCCCAATTTTTAATTTCTCTACCAAATATCAAAAATGGTTTTTGTGTAGGTAAAGTAGGAGTAGTCTTTCTAAAAAAATTATCGATAGATTTTATAAAGTTCATTTTTAACCTCACTAATTTCTTTTGTAGATATAGGTAACTTTTGTAAGAAAATTATCAGCAACAATATTTTCTTGTATTTGATAATATTTTGTTCTGAAATTAAAACTTGAGAACACTTGATGACTGTATCACATTTGCACTGAATACATAATTTTAAAACTTTCTGTTTATTACAATAAATTATAACTTTTATATCTCTAACCTGCAATGATTCTGTAATTATTTATAGTTTTTTAGCTCCTAACAATTGATTAAGCTTTAAATAACAATAAGTAAACTGGTTTAATGAGTCTCTTTAAAAGAGGCTTTTTTATTGAGTTATAAATAAAAGATGATAGGTAAAGAATATGAAATAATCATTTTTGATGTACCAAATAAACTTTTCTGAGGATATTATATTGTGATAAAAAGGCCTGAGATTTTGAATAACAGGCGATTGGAAGTTTGGTGAAGATATTGTTTTATCTACTTTGGAGATTGAACAAAAGTGTCCAAAACAAATTGCGAATTATGTTTTTATTTCATTCTGGAACCATAATAACTATTGAGATTACCTTTAGATTTTTCCCTTTGATGTGATTATCAGACCAGTTAACTAACGTAAAAGAAATCTATCTCTTCAATCAAAAAACCAGGTTTCCCTGGTTATAACTATTAGCGGCTTACACGACGGCGAGCTGCTTTTTTACGGTTTTCTTCGATGAAAGCCAATTTCTTTTCTTCTGGTTCGATAATTGTCTTTTTAACTGCGAAAACGGCACCTGCAACAGTAGCAGCAGTTCCGAGAATACCAGTAGCAAGACCTTTAGCAAATGAATGTTTTTTAGCCATGAGACTATCCTCCGTATATGTTATAATATGCTTATATTATCTAAAAAAATATCTAGAATAGCAAGTGGAAACATTATGAAAACCAAACTTATTGTAGTGGCTGGCCCTACCGCTGTGGGGAAAACGGCACTTGGAATTGAATTGGCCCAGCGTTTTAATGGGGAGATAATTTCGGGAGATAGCCAGCAGATTTATCGACAATTGAATATAGGAACTGCAAAGGCCACTCCTGAAGAACAGGCAGCGGCAGTGCATCATCTGATTGATGTCCGAGATGTCGATGAGTCTTATTCAGCCTATGATTTTGTGACTGAAGCGCAAATTGCCATTACTGAAATTGTCAATCGTGGCAAACTTCCTATTATTGTTGGTGGTACAGGTCTCTATTTGCAAAGTCTTCTTGAAGGTTATCATCTGGGTGGTCAAGTGGATCAAGAGCAGGTGTTAGCCTATCGCTCTGAGTTAGAGCAACTTTCTGATTTGGAACTTTTTGAGCAGATCGATAGTTTAGGTATAGAGATAAAGGAGATTAATCGTCGTCGTTCCATTAGGGCTCTTGAGTTGCATCGCTTTTCTGATAATCCTGAAAATACAGAGACGACTTTTGATACTTTTATTATTGGGTTGGATGATGAGCGTTCCTTAATTTATGACCGTATTAATACTCGTGTTGACAAGATGGTTGAACTTGGGCTTTTGGAAGAGGCTAAGTGGCTCTATGATAATTATCCTGAGGTCCAGTCCGCACGTGGAATTGGCTACAAGGAATTATTTCCTTATTTTTCTGGGAAACAAACTTTAGATGAGGCCTTAGAAAAACTTAAGCAAAATACCCGTCGATTTGCTAAACGCCAATTAACCTGGTTCAGAAATCGCATGAGGGTTAAGTTTTATCAGATTTCTAGTCCAGATTATCCTGAAAATGTGATTCAAGATCTTGCTTTATTTTTAAATGAAAGGGAAGGATCGGAGTAGGTGGTTCCTAGTTTTAAATACCTATCTTTGCTATAATAATAACTATGACTAAAGAAGAAAAAAAATCAGCCTATGAAATAATGCTAGCTCAGGCTAAGGCACTTTTTACCAATGAAGACAATGCTCTGGCCAACTTTTCTAATGCCTCGGCTCTTTTGAATACCATATTGCCAAACTCAGTGTTCACAGGTTTTTATCTATTGGATCATGCTAAAAACGAGTTAATCCTTGGACCATTTCAAGGGAATGTCTCTTGTGTTCGAATTGCCTTAGGTAAGGGTGTTTGTGGCCAATCTGCGGCAGAAAATAGAACCTTGATTGTCCAAGATGTCACTAAACATGCCAACTATATTGCCTGTGATTCTGCTGCTCGAAGTGAGATTGTTGTCCCTATGGTGAAGGATGGTACATTAGTTGGTGTTCTTGATTTGGATTCTCATCAAGTAGGAGACTACGATGACATTGACCAAGACTATCTTGAACAGTTTGTCAAAGTCTTACTTGAAAAAACAAATCTTACTTTTGCAATGTTTGAGGTTAACTAATGTATCAAGCCTTATATCGTAAATACCGTAGTCAGACTTTTGGCGAGATGGTTGGTCAAAAAGTGATTTCAACCACGCTAAGACAGGCGGTAGAGTCAGGAAAAATCAGCCACGCCTATCTCTTTTCTGGCCCACGTGGTACTGGTAAGACCAGTGCAGCAAAAATTTTTGCCAAAGCAATGAATTGTCCTAATCAGGTCGATGGTGAGCCATGTAACCACTGTGATATCTGTCGTGATATTACTAACGGCAGTCTTGAAGATGTTATTGAGATCGATGCGGCTTCCAATAACGGTGTTGATGAGATTCGTGAGATTCGTGATAAGTCAACCTATGCTCCAAGTCGTGCGACTTACAAGGTCTATATTATTGACGAAGTTCACATGCTCTCGACAGGTGCCTTCAATGCTCTTTTGAAGACTTTGGAAGAACCAGCTCAAAATGTTGTTTTTATCCTGGCGACCACTGAATTACATAAGATTCCTGCAACCATTCTTTCTCGTGTCCAACGTTTTGAGTTTAAATCGATCAATCAGGGAGCTATTAAGGAGCATTTGGCTTCAATTCTGGAAAAAGAAGGATTAACCTTTGATGATGAGGCTTTGACCATTATTGCTCGTCGTGCGGAAGGTGGTATGCGTGATGCTTTGTCAATCTTAGACCAAGCACTGAGTCTTTCTCCTGACAATCATGTCAGCCAAGCCGTAGCTGAAGAAATCACTGGTTCTATTGGTTTAACAGCCCTAGATAGTTTTGTCGCTAACGTTCGCAATCAAGAGACTACGCAAGCTTTATCAAATCTTGAAACTCTTTTTGATAATGGTAAGTCTATGAGCCGTTTTGCGACTGATCTATTGGAGTATTTCCGTGATCTTTTGATTGTCAAAGCGGGCGGAGAGAACAGTCATCATAGTCCCCTTTTTGAAGAAAACCTTTCTCTGGAGCAAGACCGACTTTTCCAATTGATTGACTTGGTTACAACTGCCTTGTCAGAAATTAAAACTGGGACACATCCTAAAATCTATGCGGAGATGCTGACTATAAAATTGTCAGAAACCCATAGTCAGATGTCACAAGAAATTCCAGAGAATTTACAAGAAGAGTTAGATAGTCTTCGTCGCGAAGTAGAAGGCCTACGTAAAGCTCTTAAAGAGGGCAAAGTCCAAGGAGATGCATTACCAACTCGAAAAGCCAAACCTGCTTATCAGTACAAGGTGGATCGTGAAAAGATTCTCACTATTATGCGTGAAACCATGGAAAATCCCCAGAAATCACGCCAGTGTCTGGATGCTCTAAAGGCAACTTGGCCTGAAATTTTGGATTCTATTAGCCCACAAAATAGGGCCCTTTTGAATGGATCTGAGCCTGTACTAGCCAATCAGGAAAATGCCATCCTGGCATTTAATGCTGCCTTTAATGCTGAACTGGTCATGAAACGTAGTGATCTCAATGATATGTTTGGTAATATCATGAGTTCAGCTGCCGGTTTCTCGCCTAATATTATGGCTGTTCCAAAATCAGAATTTGAAAAACTCCGTACAGAATTTGCACGAAGTCTAAAATCTAAGGAAGAGTTAGAAAAAGAAGATCGTGAAGAGTATATCCCTCAAGAACTCGAGTTTCTCTCTGATGTTGTCGAAATAGAGGACTAAAAAGGTCCAGTGGACCTTTTTAGGTCCGAGCCAAGAAATGAAAAAGCGAGGAGGTCCAGTGGACC
>NZ_JWGQ01000063.1:0-9537 GCF_001069025.1 Streptococcus sp. 1004_SSPC
ATTCCGATTAATTCTGTGGTATTCTTAATAAGTCTCATAAGTTCTTCCTAATGATGGTTTGGTCGCTTTTCATTATAGTTCTTATGGGGCTTTTTGTGTATACTCAAAAAGCTCTATAATCTCTACAGTGGTTTTACCCACTACAGAAATTATAGAGCCATTATATATATAATAGCGATACATCGTGTATCGCTATTTTGTTTTAGAGAGTATTTATACTAGTTAAATCTAAAAAAACATACAATTTTGTATGATATAATAGGTCTAAAAATATAAGTGGTAAACGTGTAGTTAATTACTATCAGTGTTGAGAGGAGGGAGAACATGTCGAAACAGAAAGATAAATATCTAGCACTAAGAAGGCAATTACCAGAATTAATAGACGAATATATAGCTTACCTTCAAGTAGATGTTGAAGAACCTTCTCCCAAAATGGTCGAACGTTTGTCAGTGATTCAGAAATTTTTAAATAGCTATGCAATTACAATTGATAAAGAGGGTGTCTCACTATCATTGACAGACTTAGAAAAATTACCACGAGAATTTGTTCAAAATTATTTGGCAAATTTACGTCTGAAACCAGCTGGAAAAAGATTTATTCTCTATACTTTGGCAGGCTTTTGGAATTATCTTACGAATACCTCTTTTACAATTGAGAGAGGGATGCCGTTGTTTTATCGTAACGTGTTTAATGAATGGAAGATAGTTTATAAAGAGAGTTATCACAACATAATATATTCTGAATCAAAGAAGAAGACTATTTTGTATACGCAGCAAGAGCTCGAAGAGTTGCTTGATTTCATGGCAAACAGTTATGTTACAACGCTACCAACTCAGAAGAAGGCTGATAATTGGGAAAAGGAGAAGGAGCGAAATATTGCTATATTTGCAATCATAATTGGTACTGGAGCAAGTACTCAAGAAGTTGTTAACTTGACAGTCAGGGATATTGATATGCGTAAAAAAGGAATTTGGGTTGTTAGAAACAACGAGAAACAGTTTATACGTTTTCTACCCTTCACAGTTCCTTACATAGCTCCATTTGTTAAGGAACGTCGGGGACGCTGGGATTTGGATCCTTCTATACCATCATTATTTTTAACCATGTTGAAAAAGCCTATGGGAAGAAATACAATAGGTCATTTGGCAAAGAACATTGGACATGCTTATGGAAAGGTAATCACGCCTAGTATTTTAAAAGACAGCCACGCCTCTATTGTTTATAAAGAGACAGGTGATATTAAGAAAGTTGCTGAAATACAAGGCTATAGTTTAGACAAGAATCACCTCATAAGATTTATAGAATAATAATATTGATAAAATCCTATATTAGTAAAAGGCCACTTGAGGCCTTTTTGATGTCACTGGGTTACGAATAGAGACTCCTGTGTCTATAATGAATTTATAGAGATTTAAGGAGGTCTTATGCTAAAAAAAAGCAATGAAAAAAGAGGTTGTCTTGGCAATCTGATTTGGATACCGATATCTATTATTGTTATGTTTTGTATAGCTGGATATGGTATGTCCCAGGGAATTAATGTACCCGGTATTTTGTCTGGTGTTTTTAATGTTACCAGCAAGGGTGAACATGCCAACACTACTGATATCGGAAAATTATTTGGGAAATTTATTCCAAAGTCTGAATCGTCGGAAACAGGGACCAGTTCTTCTAAAATCAGTGGAGGAAAGTCAGATACTTTCAGGTATACTCCATTGCCTTTTGAAAACCATAAGCTAATGGTCAATGGAGATTTGGATAGTCTTGGTAGAGCAACATATGGGCACATCAGACTAAAGTATTCAGATAAGCCACAAGATGATAGGGAAAGTAAAATTAATGTTGCCCCAGTTGGCTGGCATAACTATCGTTTTAAGTACGAAGATGAGCACGGAAAAGTCAAAAAAGCTTATCTGATGAATCGCGGGCATCTTATTGGTTATCAGTTTTCTGGATTAAATTCTGAAATCAAGAATCTAGTACCTATGACACGCTATTTGAATGCTGGAACGATGGCTGATAGTAAAACGGATACTAATAATCCCAACGGTATGCTATACTATGAAAACGCACTAGCCAAATGGTTGAAGAACAACCCAAATATGTACTTAGATTATTGTGTTGTTGCAAACTATACTGACAATGAGCTAATTCCTAGAACTGTAACGCTTTACTGGACGTCCTTTGATGAAAATGGTACACAGTATGGAGTTGAACTATCAGAAAAAGGATTAGCAACAAGTGATGGAAATGTGAGTTCTGTCACACTTCAGAACGTTTCAAAGAATGCTAATATTAATTACTTAGATGGTACAGCCACAAGTAATTACTAATTTTCTAAACGTGGTTATCATGCAGAAGCACACAATGAAATTTTTGAAGTTGCTTTTATATTTTGGGTGCTCTAGCCTTGCATTGATATCAAAAATCTATATAATAATTAATAAAGAGCCAGTAGGAAGGGTGAGAATTATGTTTATGCTCTTGGTTCTATTACTTACATTAGCGAGTTTCTTATACGTTGCCATTGGTATTGCCAAGAAGATCTTTTCAATTTTCGCCTTAATTACACCAATTGTAGTGTTGTGTGTTGGGATTCTTATCGCAATGAACTAACAAAAGTCAAGGGGGGGCACTATCTTACAGGTAGTGACCTTTTTTGTTATGCTTTTAATGTCAAAAAAGACATTAAAGGAGAAAAAAATGAAAGCACTTAAACTTATAAGAGAAGACGGTTATGAAAACGTCCATTATGCTAGTTTAGGGGAGCAAAAATTTAAAATATTGGTTGTTGCAGATAGGAAAGATGAACAAGAACAATGGTTTGAGCAACCAGAAATTGAATGTGTTCCAGAAGAAGTTTCAGATATCATTCGAAACTATACACTCCCATATATTGATCTCGGAAATACTGAAGATGAGTATTTGTTAGAACAAGCAACTAATAAGGTTGTATCAGTTGTAGTAGAGAATGTACTTGAAACACAGCCATTTATTCCGAGAAATAGAAATGGTCGCCCTATCGGTGAAGGTGTCGCATTCTGTGATATGTTAGTAGGGCGTGTTCAGAATGGAGAACTTGCTGGAACAACAGTTTATATTAAACAAACAGAATCTGGCTTCCGCCAACCAAAAGACTTCTTTAAAATGGTTGGGCGTATTTACCCTTGCAAATTAACTGAAATTCATATCCAAACTATTGACAATTATAAACTAACTATTAATAACCCATTAAACTATGTTGTTGAAGGTAGTATTGAGTTAGCTGAGTAGTTAACTAATTACCAGCTTCTTCAGCAAATTGAAAAGAGTAAAGATAACTCTTTTCGTAATCGAGATAGAAAAAACATCTTGGAACGTACTCATGAAGGTATTGTATCTGCGGTGATTAACAATGGTAGCAATGCAGGTATCATGGTAATGACCAAAAAATTACAAACGGTATTCATTCCAAAACATAGGGTAAGTTATGAGTGTGATTCTTCATTTGTTAACCTAGACGAAGTAGTATCAGTCTTTGATAGGGTGGAATTTAAAATTGCTGGGGCCAATACCCAAAAACCAAGTCCAAATCAAAGAGAACGTCACATTATCTATGACTATATTAGTATCAAGGGAGATATGAAAGTTCTCGAAGAAGCACCTCAAGATGCTTTGATTGAGATGATTGATGATAAGAAAGTCATAGGACGATTGTTTAAAGTGCGATTTATCAGTTTTGATCCACAAAGTCTACATACAGTAGAGTTGGTTGACTTTCCAGGAATCAAAATTAAAATGAAGGACTCGGGTTCTTTAAATCGAGTTCCTTTTAAGCAAGGAGATGAAATTTCAGTTGTTATTCAAGATGCTCATTATCGCTGGGTAGACGCAAATAGCAGGGGGCGTCGAGTGGCTAAAAAAAAACTGAAGAAGTGAGCAGTAATTCACAGAATACGGAAGAGAAAAAATGTCTGTTTCGTATCAAATCACGTTTCAATAGTTTCTATCCAAATCGTGTGAACAGTAAAATCTTATCAACATTTTTTACTAGTTGAGTCGCATATAGTTCCCTCTGAAATGGGAACTTTTTGTTTACGTTCGGAACAGAAAAATTTAATAAGGAGGGGCCATGAACCATCATAATATCAATGCTATTATCTATTGTCTGATATTCTTTATTCGGTATTTCTTACCTATTTACCTTGGTCTTCATTGGTATCGGTAGGTGGAGCTATGCTAAATCTATCAATAATCCAGAGAAACAAATCATGGTAGTAAATTTTGACTTAAAATCAATTTTATTCTTATATATCGTTACTTTTATCCCTATTTTCATCATCTATGGACTTGCAATGATATCAAAGGGGAGAACACATAGTGGTGACTTCTCTATGATTAGTTTCGTAGAGGTCTTTACCCTAATAGAAATTATAGCAGTTGGAATATTACCTGCATATGGTTTCGTACAGGGATACATATATCACTATCAATGGTTGATTACAGAAGGTAAGAAAACAACAAGCTTACCTCGACGAAATCTATTCATTAGACTTGGAATAGTAAGTCCTATTGCTATTGTTGTATTTATGGAATTCTTGAAAAATGTTTGCTTACTAGAGAGGTGCTTTATGCGGAAGATCTTGAAATTATTTTTTAATCGTTTTTATACAAATGGTAAGCGAACAATAGATATCCTACTATTTTGTTGGCGAAAATATATCGATTGGGTATATCATATATCTTTTGGATTATTTGCTTTCAATATTATTATGTTTATCTTTAGATGGCGTTTGCCTAATTGGGTATTTATATCTTTATCTTTATTTTTATTTTTGTTCGTTAATATGGCTTTAGTTTTATACATTGGTGTATGGCACAGTAATGTTACAAGTCGTCAAATTTTTGTGTTATTTGAAAAATACGCCACCTTAAAACGAGCAGAACGAAAGAAGATTATTGGTAAGTATGCTATAAGAGCAGCACTGGCAGCAGTGCTTATATCTTCTGGATTATATGTACTAACAATCAATAATTTTATCTTATCCCTCATCAATCGTATGTATGATGTGGCAGATAATTATCTCAAGTATATGCCCTGGTCAATACCAAATGGAAGTCAGACAGGTATTGTTTTAAGTTACCATACCCTCAAACCTTTAATAGGAGCGGACTGGTTCAACAGTTTATTATTGTTGACTCCGATTGGAGCAATAGGTCTTATTTTTTATAATAGTTATGCGACTGGGATTGCTGAAAAAACCTACGAGAAACTTGTTGAGCAATGGTTAGGTGGACGTTACTTCCAAGACAGTGTATTAAGTAATATCGTTCATAATCAAGATGAAAAAGGTCAAGCGAATTTGGTTATGGGGCGTAACTCTAAGACTGGAGAGCAAGTGATTTTACATGCTAATGAGAGAACTTATCACACTATTATCTTTGGTTTGATTGGTACTGGTAAATCGGCAACGATTCTGATTCCAGCAATGCTACAGGATATGGAAAATATGAAATATTATCTACTATCCTATCGTGAGTATTTGATGAAAGTAGATGAAGAACTAGAAAAAGAATCCTTTAGTACAGAGTTTGAACGGAAGAAGAAAAGACGTGAATTGTTGGAACAGTGGTATAACAATGGTTATGCTGCAGAGCTTACAAATGGTATTTATATGACTGAACCATCAGGTTCGATGTATGGCACAATTGTTAAGTACGCTCATAAAATGGGCTTCCCTGATGAAATGATTTGGACTCTAGATCCTACTAACCCAGGAACTGGGGCAATTAATATTTTGGATGGAGATACTACTCAGGTAAAAGGGGCTGTTCGAGACTTATTTAAACGATTTAGTGATCCAAGTGGGACTGGTTCTTCTTTCTTTCTTAACCAAGAAGGACAACTTACTGATAATATCATTACGGTCATTAAAGAGGTAGCGTTGATACCAGATGCCCCAATAAACTATATGTTAAAAGGTAAGTCTCCAACACTAACGGAATTCTCAAATATGTTACGTTCTAGTGATTGGATTGAAGCCTATATTGCTGTTTTTGCACAATTACTTAATCGAAAGAAAAGGCTTTTTGAAGAAACGTTGAAAAAGCATGAAGCGTTCTTAAAGCAGGAAAAAGAAAGGTGGTTGGAGGAATCAGAATACAATCGAGAACACGAACAACTCTTTGATACTATCCTTAGACCAGAGAATGTTCATGAAGCTATTAACGCATTTAATGATGAAAGGAATAAACTTGAAAACCTCCAAAGCTCTTATGATTATTTCATCAATGCTCATCAATTAAATTCGTACACAGAAGAATATTATTATACTTTTGATGCTAACGTATCTGGTCTAAAAGCAGTCATTGATGACCTATCATCTTCACCAGAAATCCGTCGTGTATTTTTCTCTCAAAGCACCAAGGATTTGGATATCGTTTTAAAAACGGGTGGGATGATCTTGGTCAATTCTGCTAAAGGTGTTCTTGGTAAAGAAAAGTCTCGAATGGTAGCACAGATGGTAACATTAGTTATGCAGAATGCAGCTCAAAGACGTCTCCCAGATAAGTCTCCATTCTTTGCTTTTTATGAAGATGAAAAGAATGGTTATTTGATGCCAGGTAATGATAGTAACTTCCTAGATGAGTCTCGTAAGTTCCATGTTCCAGTTATGCATGCTTATCAACATGACGAACAAATTAGGGATTCTATTGGCGAATCTGGGGCTGATGCAATCAAGATGTCTTATCGTAATGCCTTTACCTTCCAACAAACCTCAACAAAGGTTGTAGAGTTCATTAATCTACGATCAGGAGGAAAACATTATGCACTTAAGGAAACTAAATGTGCAGCAAACGATGATCTCTTAGCAGGGAATCAAGGTAACTCAAGTGCGACTTCAGAGGAAGTAGTAGAAGAAGATAACTTCACTGCTAGAGATGCAAATAACCTAGAGAAATTCCAAGTTGGTGGTGTTATCGTCAGTGATGATGAAGTTTCAAATATGATTTATTTAACGACATTTCCGCATTTTGAAATGGATATTTCAAAGGACTCTTTTGTCCCACATGCCCCTTTCAATAAGGTTTATGGGCTTGGAGAAGAAGAACCGGAAATTGCAAAAGCCTATAAGTTGTGGAGAGCAGAAGTAATAGAATATTATGCTCAAAAAGAGTCTGAAAGCCATCTCTATGAAAGTGATTTTACTGAAGAAGAATGGCAAGCAATCATGGATGTTAAAGTGCCAAATGTTAATAGTAATGTAAATGATACGGTTGGCAAAAAGGATGATTCCCCATCAGTTAAAAGAACAATCTTAGTCAACGAAAGTATGATAGGCTATGATAGGCGGACAATAGGGTTGGAACAAATAGGGTTGTTACTATTTTTAGTTATAGATAACTAGTAGCAATTCTTTTGAGTATAAGTCAGATAGAGGTCTATATGGCAATTAGTAAGGATAACTTCTTAGAGAAAGGAATAGTAGAGTGTATACTTTAGAAATCCCTTTGAATATAAAAGGTTACGATGATTTTCTAGCCAAACGTTTTAAATATGGCTACAAGTTAAAACGAGCCGTAACTAATTGGATCAATTGCCAAGAACATCGTCGTGTTAGCTCAGAGGAATATAAGTCTTTGTCTCTACGTACTAAAGAGCTAGCAGAGTTAAAGGAAGCAATCTCTAAAGAGAAAGACAAGACAAAGAAACTCTCTATGAAGGAAACTCATAAGGAGCTTTCGACGATACTTAAAGCAGATTGGATAGCCTTAAATGATAGATTTGGTCTTAATAGTGGTAAATTCATCCGATATAAAGAATTAGGACAAGCAACCGCTATGTATGAAAGGTATGCAGAAGAAGGGATAATCCACTGGTCTACTATGGAAATTCTTAGTCAGACAGTTAAAGGAGCCTATCTTCAGCGTCGTAAGCAGAGAGAAAGCAGCAATCACGTCTCAGTAGGTCGCTTAGTGGATTTTACGACTTTATGGTACCGTAAATGCAATAACTTCGTGACTGATGAAGGGGTATTCTTTGCGACTGGTAAAGGCAGAAACGACAAGTTATTTATTCCTTTTGCTTTTCGTCGAGATCAAGAGATTAAGGTTGCCTATGCACTGGAATTTCAAAAATTAGCGTTATATGCTCTTAAACGGACTCTTGTTAAGGGAAATGTTTGGAAATACAGTATCTTATTAGTCTTTGATGGTGTTCCTTATGGATTAGACCATGAGCTACCAAATAAAGGAAACGTGGAAATCAAGTTATCTGTAGAGCAGATGGCGATCACTGCTGCGCGTGATAAAGAGACTATTGTTTATGACCTCTCCAATGATTTTGGGTATAGTGAACGGTTGACGGATTTGGATAGAGCGATAGAAAGTAAGCGTAGAGCCTTAAACCCAGATAACTACGATGAAAATGGTTTTCCGAAAAAAGGTAAGCGAGTATGGGTACAGGACTCGGCCTATAAGAAACTTCTAGACCAAAAACATTATATATGACATAAGGTAAAAAAAATAAGAAAGAACCGTTTTGGACGGATTGCTAATCAGATCTTAATGTTGGGTGATAATTTTACTCTTTATCAAGAGGATTTCACATCTTTACAATCACGTATGGATTTGGAGTCAGAAGAAATGTCGTGGTTTGACTTGCAAAAGCAAAAAGGCTTTAAAATTATGTTAAATGCTCCATATGAGTTTGTGACTATTTTAGAGAATAAACTTTCTTTTAAAGGAGTTAAATTGAATAAGGACAAACGTAAGAAAAAGTGATTTAGAGTTATTTCGCTGACTAATTGTCTGCAAGGATAAATATGTTATAATAAGTATAAGATAAGGTTTATTTAGGAACCTTCAAGGCTGTTTTGGATAGTCTTATAAATGCTACACAGCCTAACCAGAAGCTACGGCAAGAAGGTCGGGAGGTAGCCCATGTCAAGATTTTGTATTACTTATATTTGATATGGTACTAAAATAGGCCGAAAGAATAATTGAAATGAATATCTATATCTATTATATGAGGCACTTTCTTATATTTGTTAATCATATCAATGTTTTAGAGAATTTTTAGGCAGTAGTCATTATAAGGCTGCTGTTTTGTTTTTTAAATAGGATTAGAAGTAAGATTATTTAAAAAACTACACATTATGTAGAATTTTATTGATAATGTGTGACAGTGACAGCTCATAAATTATCTATTAACTTTTGAGTGAATGATGGTTGTAAAGGTAGTAACGACCTCCTTAATCATGTACGGACCCCAAAAAGTTAATCAATTTATTTAAGCAAAGGATTCAGTTCTGTATTGTAGAGGACTAAGTCCCTTTCTACCATTTGTCAAGTATATCAAGGTATTTGATGAAAAATAGTTTGAGTTTCATAGTCAAACTAAGGAAATTGTCTTTTTTAGAACTAAAGTTTAGTGTAAAAAGTGTACACTAAACCAATACCTTATCTGGTGATTTTTTTGATAAGGCGTTACAATAATATGGCATAAACAATTTTACCGATTTTGGGTAGAAGTATAATCGTAAAGTTTGTTATGCGTT
>NZ_JWGQ01000064.1:0-7175 GCF_001069025.1 Streptococcus sp. 1004_SSPC
GGTCCAGTGGACCTTTTTAGGTCCGAGCCAAGAAATGAAAAAGCGAGGAGGTCCAGTGGACCTCTTTAGGTCCGAGCCAAGAAATGTAGAAGCTAGGGAAAGTTAGTTATCCTGCCTTAGGTATCTTGTGAGTGTGTTTATCTATCTTGAGGTCTAATCTTTCTAACATCTAAAAGAGCCTAGACTGCTTGTCCTAGGCTCTATCTATTGATATAATAATCTTATGATTCAACAAATTTTGTTTATTACGCTTGAAACTATTTTTGAAACGGTTTGTTTTAATTATAGTTTACAGCATGGCTATTACTTTTTTACAGTCTTTTTTGGTTACTTACTCTTACGTCGTCTTTGGACAACCTATGTTGTTTCACGCATTGCGCGTGCAGCCGGTAAGTCTACCAAGAAGTAAGGCTCACTTCGCCAGCGGTCAACCATTTTTCCTGGCCATCATCAGTAAGAACGAGAAGTTGGCCCTTATTACCAATTTCCTTGGCAATACCAGTATAAGTCCTTCCAGCTTGTTTAAAGGTCACTTGTTTGTCTAAAACGAGAGACTTCTCTTTATAGACTTTGACCAGATCGCTAGTAGGAATGGTTAAAAAGAGTTTCCAAATTTCTGAAATGAGCTGGTTTCGAGTGATGCATGGTTTTTCGGAAGTAAAAAGACTAGTAGCTTTATTAGCTAACTTTTCAGGAAAATCACTGATTGAGAAGTTAAGCCCAACCCCGATAATGACATCTGTGATGCGACCAGATTCGATAGAACTAATGGCTTCGGTAAGGATTCCAGCCATTTTTTTGTTGTTGAGGTAGATGTCATTAACCCATTTGATTTCTGTATTGATTCCGGTTAGACGCTGGATAGCTTTGACAATAGCAGCTGCCACCATCATCGTATAAGGTGGTAACTCCTCAAAATGACAGTTGGGCTTTAAGTGGATACTCATGTAGATACCACCTTGTGGACTGGCAAAGAAGTAACGTTCAAATCGTCCTTTGGCTGCCTTTTGACTTGATGCCAAATAAAGCGCAGGCGTTGAATTATTATTTTCCATGCCATGTTTAGCATCTAGTTGAGTAGAGTTAGAATCTGGATTAAAGTAGACTGGAATGTTGAGTTGCTTTGAAATATCTTGAGGAAGAAGAATATCTCCCTTTTCTAAATAGTAGCCTTTCTTGCGGACACTTGTAATGTCAATTCCTTGTTCTTGAAGTGTTTGAATTGCCTTCCAAATAGCTGTCCGTGAGACACCAAGGCTTTTAGCCAAGCTCTCTCCCGTTACAAAGTCTGGACTCTTCGATAAGATGTCATAAACGTGTTCATAAGTTTTCATATCCTAAGTATAATACAAAAGATGGTAAAATGCTCACTATAAATTATTGATGAGGCTTGATAATAAATAACTATATGACTAGACTGAAAAAAATGATATAATGGAGGATAGTTATTAAGTCCCGATAAGGCAACAGTCATCCTAGCTTGGCTGTTGGTTCTTTGTAACTTTTTAACGGCGTTTATCTCTACCAGGAGAATAGCGTTTTACCTATTAGGAGACGGTTAAATCCGTGCTGTCTAATACTATTTTTCATATTAAAAGGGGGACATTTTATATGTCAGAACGTAAACTTTTCACGTCTGAATCAGTATCTGAAGGGCATCCAGATAAAATTGCAGACCAAATTTCAGATGCCATTCTCGATGCGATTTTAGCAGAAGATCCAGACGCCCATGTAGCAGCAGAAACAGCTGTTTACACTGGTTCTGTCCATGTTTTTGGTGAGGTTTCTACAACAGCTTATGTGGACATTAACCGTGTGGTTCGTGATACTATCGCTGAAATTGGTTATAACAATGCAGAATACGGCTTTGCAGCAGAATCTGTTGGAGTTCACCCATCATTAATCGAACAATCTCCAGATATTGCTCAAGGTGTCAATGAAGCACTTGAGGTTCGTGGAACTGGTGATCAAGATCCACTTGATCTTATCGGAGCTGGTGACCAAGGTTTGATGTTTGGTTTTGCTATTGATGAAACTCCTGAATTTATGCCACTTCCAGTTAGTCTTTCACATAAATTGGTTAAAAAATTGGCAGATTTGCGTAAATCTGGTGAGATTTCCTATCTTCGTCCAGATGCTAAATCTCAGGTTACCGTTGAGTATGATGAGAATGACCAACCTGTACGTGTTGATGCTGTTGTTATTTCAACACAACACGATCCTGAAGCGACTAACGACCAAATTCGTCAAGACGTTATTGAAAAAGTCATTAAGGCAGTTATTCCAGCCGAATACTTGGATAATGAGACTAAATTCTTTATCAACCCAACAGGTCGTTTTGTTATTGGAGGACCTCAAGGGGACTCTGGTTTGACTGGTCGTAAGATTATTGTTGATACTTATGGTGGCTACTCAAGACACGGTGGTGGTGCCTTCTCTGGTAAAGATGCCACTAAGGTTGACCGTTCAGCTTCATATGCAGCTCGCTACATTGCCAAAAACATCGTAGCTGCTGGTCTTGCTAAGAAAGCAGAAGTACAACTGGCTTATGCTATCGGTGTTGCTACCCCTGTGTCTGTCCGTGTTGATACTTTCGGAACGGCGACAGTTGCTGAAAGCAAACTTGAATCTGCTGTCCGTAATCTCTTTGACTTGCGCCCAGCTGGTATCATTGCAATGCTTGATCTTAAACGTCCTATCTACCGTCAAACAGCGGCTTATGGTCACATGGGACGTACAGATGTCGATCTTCCATGGGAAAAATTGGATAAGGTTGAAGCACTTAAAGCAGCAGTAGAGGCTTAAGATAATATTATATCTAATTTAATGATTTTAATTAAGGCAGAATTTAATTTTTTGAATTCTGTTTTTTGTACCTATTATAAATAATATGAATTTTCTTATTTAAGACTTTACTGAAACGGTTAGATGTTTAAAATGATAGGCTTAAGGACACCAACCATTAATAATTTCTTTATAGATGACTTACTGTCACCTGTTCCAAATCAAACTGCTGAGCTGAAGTCAAGTATCGTTTATTAAAAAAATTAGAATTATCAAATGAAGCTCAGGATTATATCTCCAATGACACAAGAACCTTTGCTTCATTTTACCATGAAAGATTTTGAGAGAAGAGATGCTGACGAACAAGAAAGGAAATACCTATGTCTATTTTAATTACAGGAGGAGCTGGCTACATTGGTAGTCACACCACTGTCGAACTCCTTAATGCAGGTTTTGATGTAGTCTTGGTTGATGACTTTTCAAATAGCTCTCCAGCAGTCCTTGAACGCTTGGAAAAGATCACAGGTAAGAAGTTCCCATTCTATCAAGGTTCAATTTTAGATACAGAACTTTTAGATAAGGTTTTTACAAATGAAGATATTGAATTGATCATTCACTTTGCTGCCTTCAAGACAGTTGATGAATCTGTTCAAAAACCTTTGAAATATTATAAAAACAATATCAGTGGTACAATCACCCTTCTTGAAAAAATGAAGGAATATGAAGTTAAAAACATCGTCTTCAGTTCAAGTGCCACAGTTTACGGTACCAATAATCCTTCTCCAATGACCGAAGATATGCCCACATCAGCTATTAACCCATACGGTTATACTAAGTTGATGATGGAACAAATTCTTATAGACGTAGCTGCATCAGATCCGTCATGGTCTGTCACAAATCTTCGTTATTTTAATCCTATCGGTGCTCATGAAAGTGGTTTGATTGGGGAATTGCCAAACGGTATTCCAAACAATCTTATGCCATATATTACACAAGTAGCTATCGGTAAACTGACTGAGCTTAATATTTTTGGTGATGATTATCCAACTCCAGATGGTACAGGTGTGCGTGACTACATTCACGTTGTTGACTTGGCCTCAGGTCACTTGGCTGCTGTCAAATATAATTTGAGTCATAAAGGTGCTGAGATTTTCAACTTGGGTACTGGATATGGATATAGCGTTTTGGATCTTGTTAAGACTTTCGAAGCTGAAAACAAGGTTGCTATTCCATACCGTATTCAAGGACGTCGTGCTGGTGATATTGCGACTTGTTATGCGTCTTCTGAAAAGGCCAAAGAGGTTCTCGGCTGGGACGCTAAGAAGACCTTGAAAGAAATGGTTAGAGATTCTTGGCGTTGGCAAAAAACAAACCCAAATGGTTATGAAGACTAAGCTTAGTCTAGGAAATCATACCCTATAGAGAGTAGGACAAGAACTATATTTCAAAAAAAGCCCTAATCTAGTAGTTTCAGAAATAAAGAGAAGAGGAGTGAAAGCAGTCACTTAATGATTATAGGTTTAGAACTGTCTCATCCTCTTTTTATGTTTTAGACTAGCTTTCTATGGTATAATGAAACTATGGCTATTATTAATCAATTCGTCACTTTGGCGAGTCACCTAGTATTTATTGGATTGAGCTATCATATGCTGATTAGCCTCTTTGATTGGGCAAAAATCATCAAAAATCCGATTGAAAATACTGGTAAATTGAAACTCTTTTTACTCTTTATCAGTATTGCCTTAGGCTACCTTATCAGTTCCTTTATTCTGTCGGTTTTAGCATTTGGACAGAATATGGCTAGCTCGATTTCTTAAATTAGTGATTTTAAAAGACTTTTGATATAATACAAAAAGATGAAAATGACCCTTGAAAGGAATCCTTATGGATAAAATTATTGTGCAGGGTGGCAACACTCGATTAAGTGGTGAGGTTGTCATTGAAGGTGCTAAAAACGCTGTCCTTCCCTTGTTGGCAGCGACTATCTTGGCCTCGGAAGGTCAAACAACCTTAACTAATGTTCCAATCTTGTCAGATGTTTACACGATGAATAATGTTGTTCGTGGTTTAGATATTGCTGTAGACTTTGACGAGGAAAAGAATACCGTTGTCGTTGATGCTAGTGGAGAAATTCTCGATCAAGCACCATATGAGTATGTTAGCAAGATGCGTGCGTCAATCGTAGTTCTTGGACCTATTCTTGCTCGTAATGGTCACGCTAAGGTCTCAATGCCTGGCGGTTGTACGATTGGTAGTCGTCCAATCGACCTCCACCTCAAAGGTTTAGAAGCAATGGGTGCTAAAATTACCCAAGTTGGTGGTGACATTACTGCGACGGCAGAAAACCTTAAAGGTGCAGCGATTTATATGGACTTCCCATCTGTTGGTGCCACTCAAAACCTTATGATGGCAGCAACATTGGCTGATGGAGTTACAACCATTGAAAATGCTGCGCGTGAACCAGAAATTGTTGATTTGGCCCTTCTTCTTAACGAGATGGGAGCAGACGTCAAAGGTGCTGGAACTGAAACACTCGTGATTAAAGGTGTTAAAGCTCTCCATGGTACTAAACATGCGGTTGTTCAGGACCGTATTGAAGCAGGTACCTTTATGGTAGCAGCAGCCATGACTTCTGGTGATGTCCTTATCAAAGATGCTATTTGGGAACATAACCGTCCTTTGATTTCAAAATTATTGGAAATGGGTGTCGATGTTAAGGAAGAAGAAGGTGGCATTCGTGTTAAATCTGATGTTTCTCGATTGAAACCAGTAACCGTTAAAACTCTACCTCACCCTGGTTTCCCAACTGATATGCAGGCTCAATTTACAGCACTTATGGCAGTGGTAAACGGGGAATCAACCATGATCGAAACAGTCTTTGAAAATCGCTTCCAACACTTGGAAGAAATGCGTCGTATGGGACTTCATTCAGAAATCCTTCGTGATACGGCTATGATTCACGGTGGTTTGCCACTTCAAGGTGCTCAAGTTATGTCTACTGACCTTCGAGCTTCAGCAGCACTTATTCTTACAGGAATGGTAGCTGAAGGAACAACGACTGTTGGTAAATTGACACATTTGGATCGTGGTTACTATCAATTCCATGAGAAACTAGCTAAACTAGGAGCAAATATTTCACGTGTAAGTGAGGCTTAATATGGAAACTGGTAAAGGCTATGTTTTTCGTCAATTATTACTTGTTTTGAGTGTGTGTGTGATTGGTCTTGCTTTTCTAGCTATCGGTTTGATGATAGGCTATGCTGTTTTAGGAGAGGGCAAGGATCCGATAAGCATCTTAAAACCAGAAACTTGGCAGGCAATTGTTGCTAAATTTACAGGAAAATAAAAGGGAGTGGGAAGCAATCCCGCTCCTTTAGTCATGACATTCATATAAAAGAAAGAGAACAATGGCAAAACGAAAGACATCTTTAACAAATAAACAGAAACGTCAGCTAGTCTCGTTGCTAATAGCAATCTTGATTGCAGTTTTAGGTTACATTGGAACGAGCAGTAAGCTCTCGCCTAATAATCCAATCAAGCAGGTGGCAAGTCTAATCTCGGGAAAATCTAATAACTCTGTCAAATCAAACGGCGCAACAAAAGGGCAGTCTACACCACAAGAGAAGCTCGCTGAGACAGTGATGACTAGCTCCGTCAAGAGTCAACTTGGAAACTCTTTAGAATGGAATGGGGCAGGGGCTTATATTGTTAATGGAAATAAGACTAATCTAAATGCTAAGGTATCAAGCCAACCCTATGCTAATAACCAAGTCAAAACAGTTCAAGGTCAAACGGTTCCTACAGTAGCTAATGCTTTGTTAAGTAAAGCGACCAGACAGTACAAAAATCGTCAAGAAACAGGGAATGGCTCAACGTCTTGGACACCAGCTGGATGGCATCAAGTTCACAATCTATCTGGAGAGTATAACCATGCCGTAGATCGAGGTCACTTGTTAGGCTATGCACTTGTAGGTGGTCTCAAAGGATTTGATGCCTCGACTTCAAATCCAGAAAATATTGCCGTTCAAACTGCTTGGGCTAACCAAGCCAATAGCGAGAGTTCTACGGGACAAAATTATTATGAAAGCCTGGTACGAAAAGCTCAGGATAAAAACAAACGTGTCCGTTATCGCGTGACCTTGATTTATGAAGGAGATAACCTCATTCCATCGGGATCGCATCTTGAAGCCAAGTCTGCAGATGGCTCACTTGAGTTCAATGTCTTTGTTCCAAATGTACAAAAAGGGATTACCCTAGATTATTATTCAGGGAAAGTAACGGTGAATTAACGAAACAAACGACTCCAATCGGAGTCGTTTTTAGTATCCAGCAAACAAAAACCCACCCGTAGGTGAGTTTTTGTTTATTCACTAGCTTGCTCCCATTGTTTA
>NZ_JWGQ01000065.1:0-1711 GCF_001069025.1 Streptococcus sp. 1004_SSPC
TATATTGTAACTCGTTTGGAGTGTTTTTGTTATGACGGTATAACCTTCGATGCGCACCCGCATTGATATGCCCCCTGTCAAGTAGACAGGTTAAATATCTAAAAAGTGTCTGTTTTTGAAGGTCAGTCGTACAAAATAAATGTACGGCTGTTTTTTTATGCAGACCACTTAGACTTGTACTTTTCAATTTTGTTATTCTTAGCGATTGGGTATGACAAAGGATGTTCTGATGATAAGGCAACGTTTCTTACTTCTAGAGGCGTTTTACAGTCATACCTACTTTGTGGACGCTCTTGACAGTAAAATCGGATATAGTCTTTGATGGCATATCGGAGGGAGGCCTCATCTGAAATCTCATACATCTGATACATTTCCGATTTTATAATTCCCCAAAAACCTTCTATTGGTCCGTTATCAATACAATGGCCTACTCTTGACATGGATTGAACCATATCAGTATCTTTCAGCTTTTTTTGAAAGTTCTTATTGGTATATTGAAACCCTCTATCGCTGTGAAATATAGGCTTAGCTGTGGGATTTTTTTCAATAGCTTTGTTAAATGTTTTGAAGACTAGCCGATTGTCATTTCGACCACTTATGACAAAAGCAATAGGATAACGGTCATATAAATCAAGTATGGCACTAAGATAGAGTTTCTTATGAGAGTTAGGAATCTTAAACTCTGTAACATCTGTTACCCATTTTTTGTTCGGAGCAGTTGTATAGAAGTTTCTTGCTAACTTATTTTCTACAGTCTCTTCAGGCTTAGCAGTCTTGTATTTTTTCTTTTTCTTACGGATAATGGCGTGAATATCGAGTATTTTCATAATTCGGTGAATTCTCTTTCTCGAGTAATTCGTATGATTGAAATGATTGATCCATTCTGTCATTCTTCGATATCCCAAGATATGCGAGAAACGTTCGTCATATTCTTTAATTAATTCCGCAATTTCGCTGTTTAATTGTTCTTGTTCTGGAACTATTCTATGTTTCCATTTATAAAATGCAGACCTCGTAATGCCGAGCTGATGACACATCCAGCTAATGCTCCACCCTTTATTGGTGTTGAAGTCTTCGATCGCTAAGTATTTTGATTCGTGGCGCTGTTTGCCTAGCCTCACATCCTTCCGAATTCTTTCACTTTTTTTAAGAGTTCAACAGCCATATCCTTTTCTTCTAACTGACGTTTTAAGCGCACATTTTCTCTTCGTAAACGTTCTAATTCATCAACCTCATCATCTAGTTTGTGATGACCCCTTTTGTCAACTAAACCTTCTTCACCATCACTATCATACTTTTTCACCCACGAATACACTTGGCTATAAGAAACATCATAAAGTGACGCCGTTTCCTTATAATTGCGATTGTGTTCAATACAATAGTTGACAATCTCTTTGCGTTCATCAATAGTGGTTTTACGTCTTGTTTTTGCCATATAGACCTCCCGTTTTGGATTGTAATCCTTAAGTTCTATATTGGCATTATACATCCTAATCCACTTTCTTAAAAGTCCTGAAGAAATATCATACTGATGACCTAAATCAATAGATGAAGCCTCGCCACTAATACATTTTTCTACAAGTTCCATTTTAAATTCTTTTGAATAGGAACGGTTTTTTGTTTTCTTTGTGAATCCTAAAATCCCATATTTTTTATAGATGGCAGCCCAATCTTGAATCGTCCTTGTGGAAATATGGAGACAGTTACATAT
>NZ_JWGQ01000066.1:0-351 GCF_001069025.1 Streptococcus sp. 1004_SSPC
ATCAAGGATGGTTATGAGTTCGTTTGTCTCATAATTCTGCGCCACAAAAGCCAATTCCCCTTTTTTGAACCCAAACTCATCCCAGGACATAACAGCTGGAAGTTTGTCATAATGCTCCTTGAAAGTAAATTGGTCAAGCTTACGATAGACAGTGGATGTCGACACACGAAGTCTTCTGGCAATATCAGTTAGTGACACCTTTTCAGTTAGGAGTTGTGTAACCTTTTGTCGGACTATATTAGAGATTTGGCAGTTTTTCTCAACGATAGATGTCTTAGCCACCGTGATTCTCCTACAACTTTTACACTGGAAACGACGTTTTTTCAGACGTAGTAGAGTTGGAGTTCCAGC
>NZ_JWGQ01000067.1:0-12704 GCF_001069025.1 Streptococcus sp. 1004_SSPC
AAAATCTATTTTTTTCAAACATAATGTCTAAGAAGAAAAATAATATTTAAGAGTTCTAAATTACTGGTTTAAAAATCTCTTAAAACTTTTTTTCAAATATATTCTTTAAAAATAAAAATTAGTAAGGGGTAATAAATGCAAGAAAAAATTATTTGTGAAAAAGATAAAATACAACAATGTAATGAAAAGATAATGAAGAGATGTTTTTCAACAACATCAGCATTTTGTGGCATTGATAGCACAACTATTAGAATTAGTGGAACCTTTGAGTTTGATCATGATATTTTATCTAGATATTTAAAAACTAACAATAGTAAAAACAATAAATGTAAGATATCAGAATGTGGAAATTACGAATTTATCCAAATAACTTCAAAAAAATTTGGAAAACTCGAAATCGGACAGGATTTTTATAGGAAACATAGTAGTTACTATTGTCGTCTCCAACTCATTCATCCAGATGTTAATACTGAAACTATCTCAGTCAACCATTTAAAAAGTCGGGTTATAAAACTTTTAAAAATTTTCGAGTCTGAAATGGGAATACTAATCACTCCATACAAAATCAGTCTTATGAAGTTAGAACTTGCTTTTACTTTTGCTACCGACTCAATCATTCATCTTCAAACCCGTAATTTATTCATCAAGTGTTTTTCTAAAGCCTCTCAAGTTGATAAAAAAATTTATGAAAAGGCTTCAACTAAAGAGGATCATCACATTTTAAGTTCAAGACTACGAAAAAATATGGAGCATGTGTTATACGATAAGACTGCAAAAGCTGAGCACAGAAGACATATTAAACGTAATTCAAAACGGCAATTTAGAGTCTACCGCTATGAAACAACACTGAATGAACAAAAGATAAAAAAAGAATTTGGTTCAGCATTATTAGAAGATCTAACCGATAAACAAATTATTATTTTTCTTGAGGAACTTCTTACCAGCTCCATTTTTAGATATATCGACTTACTTAGAGAGTCAATCAAAATCACTGAGCAAGAATTATGTCGTTTGAATAGAGAAAAAGGAAAAGATGACTATATTGATGCTTTCTTATCAAGACAACTCAATAACTCACTTGAAAAACTCTCACCGCTCACTATTGACGAAGGCATCTTTTGCTTTTTAGATACTACTTCTTTTATAAGTACAAGCAACAGTGCTAGAACAAAGCGAAATCTTATTAAACAGAGTCGGAAACGTGATTCAAATGAGAGTACATATTTCTTATCTAAAATGATAAGTTGGCAAGTTTTACATCTTTTTAAACTATTTCATGATTCGCTAGAATTTGCAAAAGTTTTGGGGTTGGGTTGTTTTATCAATGAAACTTGTACAGAAATTCATTTATTAAAGCAAAAAGAATTCACTACTGATCAAAGAGATATTGTTTTTAATCAAATTATTCGCTCAAAAAAGAAAAACAATAAAATTGATTTAAATAAAATTATTATTAATCAATTAAATGATTTAGATAGTGAAATATTTTAGTGATTTTGATAGCTATTTTTAAATCCATCTATCAAGTATTTCTTATTATATCAAGGTTCTTGAAAAAATAACTCTTCAACCCTTGATGTTAAAAAAGGAGAATAATATGATCAAAAAAATTATTAATAAAAACGATTTAATTGCTTTGGGTTATAAAACTAATACCGCAATGACTATCATTCGACAAGCAAAGAAAATTATGGTACAAAAAGGATATGCGTTTTATAACAATCATCGTCTAGATTATGTTCCTATTCATGCTGTTGAAGAAATTATTGGGGTATCACTTTTAGAGAAAGAAAAGGAGGACTCCCAAAATAATGAGTGATAAAATTAATTTCAATGAGCAACAAATACTAAAAGAACAACCTCAACAAAAGACTAAAAAGCAAAAAAAGACAAAATATAATGGCGTTTATGTTGACAATAATGGGAAATTTTTTTACCAGACGGAATTTGGTTTAGATAAAATCACAGGAAAACGAATTCGCAAAAAGGGGAGAAAAGATAAAAACGGAATTGATTTTAAATCAGCTAGTGAAGCTAACAAAGAATTAACCAGAATCAAGAGAGAATATTATGAAGCTAATGGTTTTTCTAATTATCATATGAATTATAAACAATTTATGACTAACCATTACATTCCATATTACCGTACCACTGTTCAAGATAGCACATATTTAGTACGTGAAAAGAGTTTACTATTAATTAGTGAACGTTTCGGTAACACTAAACTTCGTTCAATATCAATTGAACAAGTACAAAGTTTTCGAACTTGGTTACTAACTAGTGCTGAAGAGGGAGGTGCCGGTTACTCCCAAGGTTATGCTAGCTTAGTCTTCGGAATGTTTCGAAAATCTTTAGATTATGCTTTTGATCTAGGTTATGTAGAAAGTAATATCTCTAAACGCTCAAAGGCAATCCCAAAAGGAAAAAGTGAGGTTCCATACTGGACAAAGTCTGAATTTGAATCCGTAATATCTATGATTTATATTAATGACTTTTACGAACATTTATATTTTGTTATGTTATGGATTTATTTTATGACCGGCATCCGTGTAAATGAAGGTTGTGCACTACAGTGGGATGATATTGACTTTGAAAAAAAGAGGCTTCGAGTCCATCACATGCTAATTATCAAAAATAAAAAAAATTGGACTCGTAATTCTTATACAAAAACTAAAGATGGCAAACGTATGATAAGCCTTGATGATGATACAATAAAAATTTTAAAAGAATGGCGTAAAGTTCAAGGTAATCTAGGCCTTGGCCATGACAGTGATTTTATCTTTTCATATGATGGACTTCCGATGCTGAAGTCTACAATTTCCAGAGCTATCAAAAGGTATGCAAAACTGGCTCATGTTAAACCAATTCAAGCTAAAGGATTAAGACACAGCCACGCTTCTTACCTTATCAATGAATTTAATGTTCCAATCTTGATTCTATCAAAACGTCTCGGCCACTCGTCACCAGAAATTACTCTTAAACATTACGCCCACATGTGGACGGGAGCAGATGAGGCTATCACACAAGAAATGACTGGCAATATTTCAATCTCATTCCCTTCAAAAAGTTTAGTAAAATTCAATGGAAATCAAACAATTTTAAAATAATAACAATCCCCACCACCTAGCCCACCAAAAATAAATAAGTCTTTCTAAAATCCCAAGATGAAAGGATTTTAGAGGTATAGATTACTATTGAGTGGGAATAAAACCAAAATCATCAAAAGCGCTGAACGCAATCGTTCAACGCTTTTTTGTTTTATATCTAAATGAAGTTTTAGAGCAATAAAAATTCCATCAATACAAATAAATCAATGGAATTTCGTTCAGATATACTGCTTTCAAAAAGTAGTTTAGCCAGTTTAGGCTACCCAACTCCTCATATAGTCATGGTAGGTATTGACAGATGTACGCTTACTTAGTGAAATCAAGTACCTTACGTCCTTGAATTTCACCTTTTTCCATTTGATCAAATACTTCTACCGCTGTATCGACAGGAACGGTTTCAACAACTGGTACTACCAAGCCTTGTGCACCGAAGTCAAAAGCTTCTTCTAAGTCTTTACGCGTACCTACAAGAGATCCAACAACACGGATACCATCTAGAACTGTTTTGACAATTGAGAGCTCCATGTATTCAGATGGGAGCCCAACGGCAACGATCGTACCACCGGCACGTACAGTATCGACAGCCTGGTTGAAAGCAACCTTAGAAACAGCTGTTACAACAGCACTGTGTGTACCACCAGTTTTCTCTTGGATATAGCCTGCTACATCTTCAACTTCTTTACCATTTACCACTAAATCCGCGCCAGATTCTTTAGCCAAATCTAGTTTATCTTGATTAATGTCAACTGCTACTACTCGTGCGTTAAAAACTTTCTTAGCATATTGAATAGCTAAATTACCTAGCCCTCCAGCACCATAAATAGCTACCCATTGACCAGGTTCAACTTTAGCTTCTTTAATGGCTTTATAGGTTGTAACTCCAGCACAAGTAATAGATGAGGCTTGAGCTGGATTGAGTCCTTCTGGAACTTTCACAGCGTAGTCAGCAGTAACCAAAGCATAGTCACTCATACCACCATCAACATTATAACCAGCATTTTTTACAGACCGACAGAGTGTTTCACGTCCAGTTGTACAGTATTCACAGTGGCCACACCCTTCGAAGAACCAAGCGATTGATACGCGATCACCTTTTTTAAGTGTTTCAACTCCTTCGCCAACTTCTTCAACAATACCAATTCCTTCATGGCCTAAGATACGACCTGGAACTTGACCAAAGTCGCCATGAGCTACGTGAAGGTCAGTATGGCAAACGCCACAGTATTCAACTTTAACCAAAGCTTGACCATGACCAACTAACGCTGGTTTTTCATGGTCCACAACTTCAATACCTGTGCTTGCTTGATTAACAACAACTGCTCTCATCTTAATTACCTCCATATGATAACTTTTAACACCCTCATTATAGCACTCTTAGAAACAATGTCAACGCTTACATAAAACGTTCCTCAGTCACTAACAAATTTCTTGAAAGCTCTGGCTAGCAATTAAAGACATACTATTTCTCCCGCTGGATGTGATATGATTTAATCATTTCCAAGATACCTATACTGTCTCACGAGTGTCTTGAAATCCAAAAGGCTGACTTCAAAATGGAAATAATGATTGCGTCCGTCTCTAGCATTCTCTTTATTTAATAGAAAATAATTCTTTTGACTGATAGCCATCTCTCTAAGAATATCATCCGTCAAAAAGGTTAAGGGAATATCCATAGCAGAATAGCGATAAAAATCTTCTTCAAACTTTAAATAGCTATCAGAAAAATAGTCAATTTGAAATTTATCATCATAAATTTCTCTCTTCTTCATCTATGTTTTCACCCCCAAAACTAATTTCTAATATATCCTTTGTTCGAATACCTTTATATTGCTTGAAAGATTTTATAGTAACTTGATCAAAATCCAAGTCAACCACATAACCATTAATCCTACAGCGCCTACCTTGAGCCTTTATCTGGAAATTCCCCAATAATTGACCCAAATAAAGCTGGTTCAATAAAGTAAACTTCTCTAAATCATCCAAATGATTAGTTAGATTTTCTTTAGTCTTATCTTCATGTAGGGAATTTGTGTGTTCCGACAAAAAGAAGCCCATCCACTTCATCATTCCCCTATCTTGGTGTTCCCTAGCTGATTGAAAGGGAAGGTAACTACGGTCTATCATTTTAATCCATCTAATCCTCCAGCTGAGTGGCCACCAATAAGCTTGCTTCGAGCAAGACTCCTAGATGCCTCCTGTAAAGCTGTTGCTTTTTGAATGGTCGTAAAGCCAAATTCCTGTCGAATACTATCTATAGCTGCTTGAAGCCTTTCTTCTTTATCAATATCATCAGGATTATCAAATAAAGAAAGAATTTGAAGCCTTTCATCTACAAAATTTGCATAAGAGACACTCATACTTCGAACAGCCCCTCCTTGATATTTCTTTCTAAAGAGTTCAATGACATGTCCTATTAGTATCCTTGTATTATTAGCAGGTTCAATCTTCATCTGTGCTTGTAGCGAACGCTTGCCCTCTAACTTTGAAAACCCAATGCTAATGGAAACTTGACAAGCTTTCTTATGGGCTCGTCTTAACCTAATAGCTACCTGTTCTGCCATCTCTCTTAGAATCAATTCAATATCAGCTTGACGATCATAGTCTCGTGGCAAGATTTGGGAATTCCCTAAGCCATGTGACTTGGGTTTATAAGGTTTATGAACATTACTTTCATCGATACCGTTGGCATGAAAAAAGAGGTCTAAGCCTACAATACCTAACTCCTTTTTAAGAGTATCAGGATTGCTATTAGCAAGTTCTCGAATGGAGCAAATTCCCAACTTGTTTAGCTGCTTCTCCATCCGCCTTCCAATCCCCCAGAAATCGGTCATATGGGGGATATTCCAAACCTTAGTCTCAACATCTTCATAGGACCAGTTGGCTCTCATAGTAGCCGTATGTTTGGCCTCATTATCAAGAGCTAACTTGGCCAATAAGGGATTGCTGTTAGACATCCCAACTGTCGAGTAAATACCTGTCTCCCTCCAAATATCTCTTTGAATACGCCCTGAAATCATATCTAACTTATCTTTTCTTGTAACTGTTCTATCGGGAATAAAGTAATTCAGTGACGACGTGAGATCAATGAAACCCTCATCAATGGAATAGGGAAGAATATCTTCAACACTGGCATAATTCTGGAAAATGTGTTGAATCTGGATATTCTTTTTTATATAGAGGTCCATTCTAGGAGGAACGATAAAGGTAACCTTAGCCCAAGATTCTATGTAATCTACAAAATCTCTATCCGTTGGAAGTCCCTGCTTTTTGGCATTATAATAATGAAACTTACGAGAATGAATATCAAAAGGTAAGTCATAAGAACGACTAACATTTGACTTGCCAAAAACCTGCTTAAATATGGGGGAAGAGGCTAGTATCAAGCCATTAGCATTTTCAGCCCTACTCATCACACATAGTGAAGTCTTAAGAGGGTGTAGACCACGTTCAACACACTCCACACTTGCATAGAAAGATTTCATATCTACAAAAGCAATATCACTTTGCGTTTCTCTTGAATAATCAAAATATCCCATGCTTGCCCTTTCGTTAGTTTATAAACTAACGCTAGTATAAATTATAACTTCTTATATTTCAAGTATTTTCCATAAAAAATAACAACATCCCTTCTAGAATGTTGTTATCCTTCTATTTTTTCCCTTTAACTTGGTCTGTGGCAACATCTTCGCCAAACCACTTTTTAGAAATCTTTTGGAATTCTCCTTTTTTATAAAGGGTTCTAAATCCTTGATTGATTTTTTTGATCAGTGTCTTATCTGCTTTACGAGCACCTACAGCAAAGCTTTCACCTTCATAACCAGCAGGCATAACATTATACTGATCCAGAACCCCTGATTTTTCTAAGTAGTAATTAGCATACACACGGTCAATCAATAGACTGTCAATACGTCCACTATCAAGGTCAATCAAGGCTTGAGTAAAGGTCGAATATTGGACTGCTTTTTGGTTGGCAACGATATCCCTCAAAATCTTCGGAGAAGCATTGAAAGCATCATAACCAGAAGCCCCCGCTTGGGCACCTAAGGTTTTGCCTGACATTCCAGCAACAGAATCAATTCCTGAAGACTTTTTGGTTACCAGTACTTGTTCATTGACCATATAAGGTTCCGTGAAGTCTGCAGACTGCTTACGCTCATCCGTGACCGAGTAACCATTCCAAATGAGGTCAATTGTCCCATTCTTCAGTTCTGTTTCTTTCATATCCCAGTCAATAGCCTGCCATTCGACATTGATACCATACAATTTAAAGACTGCAGTTGCAAGATCAATATCAAAACCAACATAGCTACCATCCTTTTCCTCATATCCCATAGGAACAAAGGTTGCATCAAAACCAATTTTGATTTTCTTTTCTTTGGTATAGATTTGCCACTGATCTTTCTGAGTTGCAAAATGTGAGCGCGAGCTGCAAGCTGATAGCGCAAACAAAGGAAAAATGACAAGACAGGATAGCAAAACTGTTTTCACTATTTTTTTCATAGAAAATCCTCACTATTTTGGATTGATAGTGACAATCTCATCGGCGATGTGCTGTGCAAACTGTATATCGTGAGTGATAACGATTTGCGTAATCCCAGTCTCACGATTCTGCACAATCAATTTCTCCACTTCTTGACGCAACTCAGGGTCAAGAGCTGATGTTGGTTCATCATAGCCGACAATTTTCGGATCAATCATCATAGCACGCGCAAATGCAACACGTTGTTTTTGTCCCCCAGAAAGAGAGTAAGGATAAGCATTTCCGTGAGCTCCAAGGCCTAAACGGTCAAGTAGAGCTTGAGCTTTTTTCTGAGCATCCTCCTTAGACATTCCCATCGTCTTAATCGGCGAAAGGGTTAGATTGTCTAAGACTGTCAAATGTGGAAACAGTTGGAAATCTTGGAAGACAAAACCGAGCAAATTACGACTTTCCATCTGATCCAAAGGAATCTCTTCATTTTCATAAATAATTTGTCCTGAATCAATGGTTTCAAGTCCTGCTAGCATACGCAAAAGAGTCGTTTTACCACCACCAGATGGTCCAACGATAGCTAGGATTTTCCCCTCTTCGACAGTTAGGTTATAGTTATCAAAAATTTTGTGTTGACCAAATTGCTTGGAAATATTTTTTAATTCTAACATAAGGTCTCCTATTTATAATAGTTGAATTTCTTTTCGATGTGTTTTGAAGCCACAGTCACCACACCCACAAGGACAAGATAAATAGCTCCTGCCACAAACATCGGTGCTAAGGTCGCATCACGGTTCGCAGCGGTACGACTTTCCAAAAGAAGGTCTCCAACCCCAAGCACATAAACCAATGATGAATCCTTAACCAAGTTAATAATCTCGTTAAAGATACTTGGCAAGACAATCTTAACCACCTGAGGAAGGATGATATAGCGGATGGTTTGGAAAGAACTAAGTTTAAGCATTTTAGCTGCTTCGTATTGTCCTTTCGGAATAGCCAAAATTCCTCCACGGAAAATCTCTGCGAAATAAGCAGCATAATTAAGCGTAAAAGCAAGAATAGCAGCCGGAAGGCGGTCAAAGACAATCCCTACACTCGGAAGAACATAATAAACGAAGATTAATTGCAAAAGGAGCGGTGTTCCACGCATAATCCAAACGTAAAGGGTTAGTAACCAATTTAAAGGTTTGAATTTAATCTGCATTAAGAAAGCAAGTACAATCCCTAATGGAATCGACAGTACGATAACAATGAAAAATACTTGAAGTGTGACTACCGCACCGTTCAAAAGGGCTGGTAATACTTCCAAAACGTATGACATATAAACTCCTATAATTATTTAGTATTGTTGAATATTATACCAAATTTTTTAAAAAAATGATATAAGATTTTGAAAATAGTAAAAAGGAGTGCGACTATACCCACTTTTTAAATGAGTTCATAGTCACACTCCTAAGAGACTTAAATAATCGTTCCTAAGAAACAAACCATACTTAAGTCTAGTGTCCCTAAAGCTTATTTTAGATTTTCTTAACAAATTCAGATTTAAGTTTCATAGCACCAAAACCATCAATCTTACAATCAATGTTGTGGTCACCTTCAACCAAACGAATATTTTTTACACGTGTGCCTTGTTTAATATCTTTTGGAGCACCTTTAACTTTCAAATCTTTAATAACTGTAACAGTATCACCGTCAGCAAGACGTGTTCCATTGCTATCAAGAACCACAAGTCCTTCTTCTGCAACTTCGTTTGGATCCCACTCATAGGCACATTCAGGACATACAAGTAAGATTCCATCTTCATAAACATACTCTGAGTTACATTTTGGACAATTTGGCAATGACATAATTCTCTCCTAAGATTGTGATATAGATACTATTCTACTTTAGATTTCCTAATTAAGCAAGGGTGAAAAACAAACAACATCCCTTACACTGTAAGAGATGTTGGTATTTTTATTCAACAGTAACTGATTTAGCCAAGTTACGTGGTTTATCAACGTCGAGTCCACGATGGAGTGTTGCAAAATAAGCAATCAATTGTGTCGGTACAACCATTGAAATTGGTGACAAGTAAGGGTGAACGTTATTAAGAACGATGTCATCACCTTCTTTAGCAACATTTTCCTCAGCAATAGTCAACACTTTAGCACCACGTGCTGCCACCTCTTGAATATTACCACGAGTGTGGCTAGCAAGAACAGCGTCAGACAGGAGGGAAATAACAGGTGTACCATCTTCGATAAGAGCGATTGTACCATGTTTCAACTCACCTGCTGCGAAACCTTCACATTGGATATATGAGATTTCTTTCAATTTAAGACTTGCTTCCATAGCAACATAGTAATCTTGACCACGACCGATATAGAAAGCGTTACGTGTTTCTGAAAGAAGAGCTGCTACCTTCTCATCAATCGCTTCTTTTTCAGAGAGTGTTGATTCGATAGATTGTGCTACAAGTGACAATTCATGTACCAAGTCGAATGCTTCAGCTTTTTCATTACCATTAGCTTCACCGACTGCTTTAGCCAAGAATGCAAGGGCTGCAATCTGAGCTGTGTAAGCTTTAGTAGAAGCTACGGCAATTTCTGGTCCAGCATGAAGAAGCATCGTGTGGTCAGCTTCGCGAGAAAGAGTAGATCCCGGAACGTTTGTCACTGTCAAACTTGGAATACCCAACTCGTTAGCTTTAACAAGAACCTGACGACTATCTGCTGTTTCACCTGATTGACTAATAAAGACAAAGAGAGGTTTCTTGCTAAGGAGTGGCATACCATAACCCCACTCAGAAGAAATACCAAGCTCAACTGGAGTATCTGTCAACTCTTCAAGCATCTTCTTAGAGGCAAAACCGGCATGATAAGAAGTTCCTGCTGCGAGGATATAGATGCGGTCAGCTTCTTGAACAGCCTTGATAATATCAGCATCTACAGTCACTTGTCCCTTGTCATCTGTGTAGGCTTGGATAAGCTTACGCATCACTGTTGGTTGCTCATCGATTTCTTTGAGCATGTAGTAAGGGTATGTTCCTTTACCGATATCAGAAAGGTCAAGCTCAGCAGTATAGCTATCACGTGCTTTCACATTGCCATCATAATCTTGAACTTCGACACTATCAGCTTTCACGATAACCAACTCTTGATCGTGAATTTCCATGTATTGGTTTGTTTCACGAATCATAGCCATAGCATCAGAGCAGATCATGTTATAACCATCACCAAGACCAATTAAAAGTGGTGATTTGTTTTTAGCGACATAAATTGTTGATGCATCTTCAGAATCCATGAGTGCAAAAGCATATGACCCACGGATAATGTGAAGAGCCTTCTTGAAAGCTTCAATAGTTGACAAACCTTCTTCTTCAACAAATTTACCAATCAAGTGAACAGCAATTTCAGTATCGGTTTGACCTTTGAAATGATGACCAGAAAGGTATTCTTCCTTAATTTCAAGATAGTTTTCAATAACACCGTTGTGAACCAAAACAAAGCGTTCTGTTTCTGAACGATGTGGGTGAGCATTGTCTTCCGTTGGTTTCCCATGAGTCGCCCAACGAGTATGTCCGATACCTGCAGTACCTTCTACTCCTGCAGTTTTAGCATTAAGTTCCGCAATACGGCCAACAGCTTTAACCAATTGACTAGATGTTTTACCAGCTACAAAGATACCGGCTGAATCGTAACCACGGTACTCTAGCTTTTCAAGTCCTTGAATCAAGATATCGGTTGCATTTGTGTTACCTACAACACCAACAATTCCACACATATTTTAATAATAACCTCAAATCTAAGAGGTCATGTCTCCTTCATTTAAAATTGGTATAGTCAACAAGCTCTTTAAAAAGCTTAACGAAGACAGTATATTCCATATATTTAACATTGTCAAGCATAAAATTGGTATAGTCAACAAAAGACTTTTTAATCGCTTCTTATCCTAAGGAATAATCCTTAAAGTATGCTATAATAAGGCTATGCGAATTCAACAATTACATTATATTATCAAAATCGTCGAAACCGGCTCAATGAATGAAGCCGCAAAACAACTTTTCATTACACAACCAAGTCTTTCAAACGCTGTCCGCGATTTAGAAAGAGAAATGGGAATTGACATTTTTATCCGTAACCCTAAAGGAATCACCTTAACCAAGGATGGAGTTGAATTTCTATCTTATGCCCGTCAAGTAGTAGAACAAACTAATCTCTTAGAAGAACGCTACAAAAGCCACACAGAGACACGGGAATTGTTTAGTGTTTCTTCTCAACACTACGCTTTTGTCGTCAATGCCTTCGTCTCACTTCTCAAGAGAGCTGATATGACGCGTTACGAGCTCTTCTTACGTGAAACTCGTACCTACGAGATTATCGAAGACGTTAAGAACTTCCGTTCAGAAATCGGTGTTCTCTTCCTTAATGGCTATAACCGAGATGTCTTGACTAAAATGTTTGACGATAACCGACTTACCTATACTAGTCTCTTTAAAGCTAGACCTCATATCTTTGTCAGCAAGTCAAATCCTTTGGCCAAGCATAAAGTGGTCTCATTGGAAGATTTAGAGGACTTCCCATACCTTAGTTACGATCAGGGGATTCATAATTCCTTCTATTATTCTGAAGAGATTCTCTCACAAATCCCCCATAAAAAGTCGATTGTGGTTTCAGACCGTGCAACACTTTTTAACCTATTAATTGGTTTGGATGGATACACAATTGCCACTGGTATCTTAAATAGTAATTTAAATGGTGACAATATCGTCTCTATTCCACTAGATATTGATGATGAAATTGATATTGTTTACTTGAAACATGAAAAGGCTACTCTCTCTAAAATGGGAGAAAAATTCTTAGATAATCTTGTTAAAGAGGTCACTTTTGATAACTAATATAAGAGCTACTTAGTCCCCATCACATAAGGTTGGAATTTTTTATCGTTCAAAAAAGAGCCCTTTTGTACTGACCCCAAAAAGTTAGACAATTAATTTATCCGAAGGATTTAGTGCTGTATTGCACAGGACTGAGTCCTTTTAGTTTTGCCTTAATTCGTTTATTGTTGTAATAATCAATATAGTCTACAATAGCTTGTTTCAAATGCTCAATTAACTTAAACATCTTCTCATAACCATAAAA
>NZ_JWGQ01000068.1:0-2025 GCF_001069025.1 Streptococcus sp. 1004_SSPC
ATCACTCTAAACATACATAAAAAGAGGACCTATCCGGTCCTCTCAAGATGTTAGCTTTTCGTCGCCCACTACAGTTGACAAAAAACCGCTTTAATCTATTTATGACTCATTTCGAACAATGGTGACAATGGGCGTTTTTCATGAATACGAATGATTGCTTCAGAAATCAAATCAGCAATAGAAATTTGTTCAATCTTATCAATCAAACGCTCTTCTGGAAGATAAATCGTGTCAAGCACAACAAGCTTTTCAATAGCAGATTTTTGAATATTATCAAGAGCTGGACCTGACAATACAGGGTGAGTACACGATGCAAAGACATGAGTTGCACCAGCTTCAGCAAGTGCATCCGCTGCATGACAGATGGTACCCGCAGTATCAATCATATCATCAATCAAGATACATGTTTTCCCTTCAACATTACCAATGATATTCATAACCTCAGAAGTGTTCATTTTATCAACACTACGACGTTTATCAATGATAGCGATTGGTGTTTTCAAACATTGAGCAAGTTTACGCGCACGAGTAACACCACCATGATCTGGAGAAACAACAACCACATCATCACCCATAAGACCAGCACGATCAAAATAATCTGCGATAAGAGGCGCTCCCATCAAATGATCTACTGGGATATCAAAGAATCCTTGGATTTGAGAAGCATGAAGGTCAACTGTCAAAAGACGGTCAACACCTGCCACCTCGAGCATATTAGCAACCAACTTAGATGTGATTGGTTCACGTGAACGTGCCTTTCGATCTTGACGTGCATATCCATAATAAGGCATAACAACACTGATTGTCTCAGCGCTAGCACGTTTTAGCGCATCAACCATAATCAAGATTTCCATCAAGTTATCATTTACAGGAGAGCTTGTAGATTGAAGAATAAAAACGTGATGACCACGAATAGACTCTTCAATATTAACTTGAATCTCCCCATCTGAAAATTCACGAACACTTGATTTTCCAAGTTCAATACCAATTTTATCAGCAACTTTTGCTGCTAATTCTTGGTTAGACGACAAAGCAAACAACTTTAAATTCGTATAAGACATGATTTCCTCCAAAATATCTACTAAACCATTCTACCTTTTTTTAAGTTGATTTTCAACGCCAAATAAATGGTGTCACATGAACTTAACAAGGATAAAAATATTTCCCCTTAGTCTAGATTTTTTCATACACCATTATTTTCCCAGGCTGAAGATATTATTTATACCTTGAATATACAATACAAGTGATAAGTGCACAATAAAAATTCATAAGATTTTCTAGTAAAATAGAATTGAACGAACTAGTTACGAAAGGAAATCTTATGAGCTACCATCATTTTAGCATAGACGAGCGTGAAAGTATTCTCATTTACCGTACGCAAGGCCTAAATTTTTCTCAAATTGCTAAGTTATTTCATCGTCATCCGTCTAGTATTAGTCGTGAATGGAAGCGACATCTAAAAGAAGGAAGCTATTCTCCAAGTCATGCACAGAAATCCTACTATATTGCTAAATCACACTATGGGCGGAAACGTATGCTTGAAAGAGATCACAATTTAAGCAATACCGTCAAACATTTATTTCTCGATTACCAATAGTCTCCTGAAGAAATAGAAGGTCAGTTGAGATTAGAGTATGGGAAAACTGTTATTAGTTATCAAACAATCTATAGATCCATTTACAGAGGGCATTTTGATGATAACTCACTATCTCATGTAAAAATTGAAGTCTATTTTCCTGATCCCCATACTCCATGGCAACGAGGGACTAATGAGAATACGTATGGACTACTAAGAGAATATTTTCCAAAAGGAAGTGATTTAACATTGGTTGATGTGCAGGCTATTCAGCTGTGGGAGAACAAACTTAATAATAGGGCACGAAAATGTTTTAACAGGAAGACACCTTATGAAGTATTCTATGGGGAAAGTATACACTTAATTTGACAATTCAAGATAAAATAAAAGGCTCTATAATTTCTGTAGTGGGTAAAACCACTGTAGAGATTATAGAGCTTTTTAAGTGT
>NZ_JWGQ01000069.1:0-24392 GCF_001069025.1 Streptococcus sp. 1004_SSPC
AATCAAGGCGGAAGCCAAGGTTTCAAGCCCAGAATTGGCCTACTATGACAAAGGTATGAGTGTCAACTACGATAAGGTTCTGACAGCTGATGGCCGTCAATGGATTTCATACGTAGCAGCAAGTGGTGCTCGTCGTTATGTTGACATTGCCACAGCTAAACCAGAAGTCAAACCAGTTGCTAAACCAAGTCTCCCAGAGTCAGGTCGTTATACTTTCACAGGTCGTGCGTCAATCAAGGCAGAAGCCAAGGTTGCAAGTCCAGAGTTGACCTACTATGACAAGGGTATGAGTGTCAACTACGATAAGGTTCTGACAGCCGATGGCCGTCAATGGCTTTCATACGTGACAGCAAGTGGTGCTCGTCGTTACGTTGACATTGCTTAATGAAGTAATGAATCAGGTTGGACAATGTGTCCAGCCTTTTTTGATAGGCTTTCTTTATCATGAGATTGGATTTTTCAATTTTTGTGACGTCTTTTGGAGTGCTATAATGGTTAATATAGAATCGAGGTTACTATGAAAATCGCATTGGTACAGATGGATGTTGCACACGGGCAGCCTGTGGAAAATAAAAAGCATGTGAAAAAAATGTTGGAAAGGGCGCTTGATGACAATCCTGATGTCATTGTACTTCCTGAAATGTGGAATACAGGCTATGCTTTAGATGAACTGGATGGGCTTGCAGATAAGGATGGTTTGGACTCTCAAGAACTCTTGTCTCATTTTGCTAGGAAACATGCTGTGGCTATTATCGGAGGGTCTGTTGCTATTGAGAAGGACGGCAAATTCTACAACACGACCTATGTCTACAATAAGTCTGGGGACTTAATCAATACCTATAGCAAGGTCCATCTCTTTGGCCTTATGGCAGAGGACCAGTACATGTCTGCTGGGTCGGGTGAGTCTGTTTTTGAGCTTGATGGTGTGACAGCTGCTAGTGTCATTTGTTATGATATTCGTTTTCCTGAATGGGTGCGAACACAGATGGCACAAGGAGCCAAGGTACTTTTTGTGGTAGCGCAGTGGCCAGAACCTCGTGTGCAGCAATGGGAGATTTTGTTAAAGGCGCGTGCGGTTGAAAATCAAGCTTTTGTAGTTGCTGTTAATCGTGTCGGAACAGGACCAGACGATGTCTTTTCAGGACATTCTATGGTTATAGATCCACTTGGAAATGTGGTCTTACAATCCAAGGAGCATGAGGAAGGCATTTTTACGGCCGATATTAATCTTGAAGAGGTAGATAAGGTTCGAGGTCAGATTCCTGTTTTTGAGGATCGTCGCACGGACTTGTATCATTAAGGAGCGTTTATGTTATTTGAAGAATCGGATTTATTGAAGGCATTGCCAGAACAGTTTTTTGCAGGTTTGGTTGCTAAAGTTAATGCTAAGGTAGCGGAAGGCGCAGATGTTATCAATCTCGGTCAGGGCAATCCCGACCAACCGACCTATGACCATATTGTTGAGTCGCTGTGTCTTTCAGCGAAAAATCCTGCTAGCCATAAGTATTCACAGTTTCGAGGCAATCGTCCCTTTAAAGAAGCAGCTGCTAGTTTTTACGAAAAACATTATGGGGTCAATTTGGATGCAGAGCGTGAGATTTGTGTCATGGGTGGAGCTAAAATTGGACTAGTGGAATTGCCTCTAGCTTTGATGAATCCTGGTGACCTCCTGCTCTTGCCTGACCCAGGTTATCCAGATTATTTATCAGGAGTGAGCCTAGGACGTGTAGCCTATGAGACCTTTCTTTTGACGGCTAAAAATGATTTCTTACCAGATCTAGATGCCATTCCTGAGGAGACAGCTCGCCGGGCTAAGTTTATCTATATCAATTATCCGAATAATCCTACGGGGGCTGTGGCGACTAAGGCTTTTTATGAAAAGTTAGTTGCTTGGGCTAAGACCTACGAAGTAGGAGTGGTGAGTGATTTAGCCTATGGAGCTTTGGGTTATAGGGGATATGAGAATCCTAGCTTTTTATCAACGCCTGGTGCTAAAGATGTGGGGATTGAGTTCTATACTTTCTCGAAAACTTTTAATATGGCTGGTTGGCGTTTAGCCTTTGCAGCTGGAAATGCTCGGATGATTGAAGCCTTGAATCTGATTCAAGACCATCTTTTTGTGGGAATTTTTCCCGCTTTGCAGGAGGCTGGGATTGCAGCCCTCTTAGATCCTAAATCTGAGGAGGCAGTGGCCCAACTAAATGCGGTTTATGATAGCCGTCGAGATGCTTTTACGCAATCAGCTGCTAAGATTGGCTGGCAGGCCTTTCCATCTAAAGGTTCCTTCTATGCTTGGATGCCTGTACCTGAGGGCTATACCAGTGAGAGTTTTGCAGATCTTTTGCTTGAGAAGGCCCATGTTGCTGTTGCACCAGGTAAAGGATTTGGTCCTGCGGGTGATGCTTATGTTCGTATTGGGCTTTTGGTAGAGCCAGAGCGTCTGGTCGAAGCGGTTGATCGTATTGCCAACTTGCATTTATTTAATAACTAGATAGTGATCATGAAAACAAGTAGTTGAAAAAGACTGCTTGTTTTTTATATTAATTACATTTTTCTTGACAAATGAATAAAAATGCAATAAACTGATTACATATTTATTCAAAAGGAGTACATAAATGAAAATTTCAATCGTTGGTATCACTGGTTATAGTGGTTTAGAGTTAGTTAAAATTTTGAATAATCATAAAAAAGTGGAACTTGTTTCTATTCACGCAACCAAAGAAGTGGGCCGACGATTGTCTGATGTGTATCCCTGTCTGACAGGTGTTTGTGACTTAGACATTGAAGCTTATGATGCGGAAAAGATTATGAAAAATGCGGATTTGGTTTTCTTTGCCACACCTTCAGGAGTTGCTAGTTCGCTAGCAGAGAAATTTGTTCTGGCTGATTTTCCAATTATTGATTTGTCTGGCGATCATCGCTTGCCAGCAGGTGTTTATCAAGAATGGTATAAAAAATCACCTGCTAAGCAGAGTGTTTTGAATAAATTTACATACGCATTATCAGAATATACAGATGTGAAGGATAAGAAATTTATTGCCAATCCTGGATGCTATGCAACAGCGACGGAGTTGGCCTTGCTTCCTTTGGTTGCTTCTGATCTGATTGAGACGGATAGTGTCATTGTGGATGCCAAGTCTGGTTTAACTGGTGCGGGTAAGGCTTTGAGTGAGTCTAGTCATTTTGTCAATGTTCACGATAATTACGTGACTTATAAACTCAATCATCATCAGCATATTCCTGAAATTGTTCAAACCTTGCGGACCTTTGATCCGGAAATGCCTGAGATTCAGTTCTCAACGTCGCTTTTACCAGTTAATCGCGGAATCATGGCTACGGTTTATTGTAAGTTGAAGAAGGACGTAGATATCTCTGATGTGGCTTCAGCATTTAAAAAGGCTTATAGCGATAAACCCTTTGTACGTGTTCAAGACAGCTTGCCAGAACTGCACAACGTTATCGGATCGAATTTTACAGATATTGGCTTTGCCTATAATGAAAAAACCAATGTTCTGACAGTTATTTCAGTTATTGATAATCTGCTTAAAGGAGCAGCTGGACAGGCAGTGCAAAATCTCAACCTCATGCAGGGGTGGGATGAGACGGAAGGTTTGCTTATGACACCGTCATACTTGTAGATGTAAGCATAGAGTTAGGAGAAAAAAATATGAAAGTCATCGATGGAACGATTGCTAGTCCACTGGGATTCTCAGCAGATGGGCTACATGCAGGATTTAAAAAGAGAAAAATGGATTTTGGTTGGATTGTCTCTGAAAAACCAGCCAGTGTTGCAGGTGTTTACACAACCAATAAGGTTATTGCAGCTCCTCTAATTGTGACCAAGACCTCAGTTAAAAAGGCTGGAAAAATGAAGGCTATCGTTGTTAACTCAGGTGTAGCCAATTCTTGTACAGGGACTCAAGGTTTGGAGGATGCTTACACTATGCAGGAGTGGACCGCTGAAAAGCTAGGTGTTGAACCAGATTTGGTTGGTGTAGCTTCTACAGGGATTATCGGAGAGTTGCTCCCATTGGATACCTTGAAAAATGGTCTTTCCAAGTTGGTGGTTAATGGTAATGCTGATGATTTTGCCAAAGCGATTTTGACGACAGATACAGCGACTAAGACCATTGCTGTGACGGAGACCTTTGGACGTGATGTGGTTACTATGGCTGGTGTCGCTAAGGGCTCAGGCATGATTCACCCTAATATGGCGACCATGCTTGGGTTTATCACTTGTGACGCTAATATTTCTAGTGACACTCTTCAATTGGCCTTGAGCCAAAATGTGGAAAAGACCTTCAATCAGATTACGGTTGACGGGGATACATCAACCAATGATATGGTGCTTGTCATGTCCAATGGTTGCACGCTCAATGAAGAGATTCTGCCAGATACACTAGAATTTGATAAATTTTCAAAAATGCTTAATTTCGTGATGCAAGAGTTGGCTAAGAAAATTGCCAAGGACGGTGAAGGTGCCAATAAACTCATCCAAGTTGATGTGGTTAATGCCCCTAATGCCCTTGATGCTCGTATGATGGCTAAATCTGTTGTCGGTTCAAGTTTGGTCAAAACAGCCATCTTTGGTGAGGATCCTAACTGGGGACGTATTTTAGCTGCTGTTGGCTATGCTGGTGTGGATGTGCCTGTGGATAATGTTGATATTATGATTGGCGGACTGCCAGTCATGCTAGCTTCTAGTCCTGTTGCCTTTGATGATGAGGAAATGAAAGACGTCATGCATGTCGATGAAGTCACCATTACGGTAGATCTTCATGCTGGACATGAAAAAGGAACCGCATGGGGGTGCGATCTTTCCTACGATTACGTTAAGATTAATGCCCTCTACCATACTTAAGTTATCTATGACAAAGGAGTTAACTGATGACTACTGAATATATTGTAATCAAAATTGGTGGAGTAGCCAGTAAGCAGCTAACTCCTGAGATATTGGCTAAACTGTCCGAATGGCATCAGGCTGGTCAAAAAATTGTTATCGTCCATGGGGGCGGTTTCGCTATTAATCAGCTAATGGAGGCACATCATATTCCAATTCACAAGGTTAATGGTCTTCGTGTGACGGGTCAGTCAGATATGGTCTTGATCAAAGAAGCCTTAGTTGACATAGTTGGGAAAAACTTAGCAGGTGAGTTGACAACTGCAGGTTTGCCAGCCTATCAGCTTGTAGATGAATTGCCAGACCTTATCCATGCTGATTTCTTAGATCAAGAGACTTATGGCTTTGTGGGTGAGGTCAGCCATATCACTAATCAGACCCTAGTAGCACTCCTTGCTCAAGGTAAGATTCCCTTGATTCCTAGCTTGGGTTACAGTGAGCAAGGTGATTTACTCAATATTAATGCCGATTACCTTGCCAGAGCGGTGGCGATTAGTCTAGGTGCCAAAAAACTTATCCTCATGACGGATGTCAAGGGTGTTTTAGAGAATGGACGGGTTTTGAATCATTTGAATATTGTAGATGTTCAGAAAAAAATAGATTCAGGTGTGATAACTGGAGGCATGATTCCTAAAATTCAAAGTGCTGTTCAGACAGTTCAAGCCGGTGTCGAGCAGGTCATTATTGGTGATAACCTGACAGACGGTACCATAATCAAGGAGTAAGCAATGACAAAACTATTTTCAAACTATAAGCGGGCAGCGATTGATTTTGCTTCGGCACAGGGCAATTATTTGACAGATACAACTGGCAAGACCTACTTGGATTTTTCATCAGGTATCGGGGTAACCAATCTGGGCTATCATCCCTCTGTCAATCAGGCTTTGACAGAGCAGGTGGGCAAGATTTTGCACCAGCCCAATCTCTATTACAATCAGTTGCAAGAAGATGTTGCTGACCTTTTAATTGGAGACAAGGATTATCTAGCCTTTTTTTGTAACAGTGGTGCAGAGGCCAATGAGGCTGCTATAAAAATCGCCCGTAAGGCATCGGGTAAACAAGAAATCATTACCTTCCAAAATTCCTTCCATGGTCGAACCTTTGGATCCATGTCTGCCACTGGTCAGGATAAAATCAAACAAGGTTTCGGTGAAGGTGTGCCCCACTTTAGCTATGCTATTTTCAATGACATAGACAGTGTCAAATCCCTAGCCAGTGAAGGAACTGCGGCTATTATGCTGGAGTTGGTTCAAGGGGAATCAGGCGTGCAACCTGCGAATAAAGACTTCGTTAAGGCTTTGTCTGATTTTTGTAAAGAGACAGGTATTTACCTCATTGTAGATGAGGTTCAGACAGGAATTGGTCGTACTGGTAAACTCTTTGCTTATGAGCACTATGATATTGAACCAGATATCTTTACTTTGGCCAAGGGCTTGGCAAACGGTGTACCAGTTGGTGCCATGCTTGCCAAGTCATCTCTTGGAGAGGCTTTTTCTTACGGAAGTCACGGCTCTACCTTTGGAGGAAATAAACTGGCCATGGCGGCGGCCAAGGCTACGCTTGAAGTTATGTTGGCTCCAGCTTTTCTGGATACTGCCCTTGAAAATGGGAACAAGCTACAAGCAAAATTGCAGGCGGCTTTATCTGATAAAGAGACAGTGACTACTGTGCGTGGCTTGGGTTATATGATTGGAATCGAGACTACTGGCAATCTAGGAGAATTGGTACAAGCGGCCAGAGATAAGGGATTGATTGTCTTAACTGCAGGGACAAACGTTATCCGTCTTCTGCCTCCAATCATTCTAAGTGATGCTGAAATCGAAAAAGGGGTGGCTACCCTATCAGAAATATTTGACTAGACAATAAAAATCACTTGATTTACAGTCAAGTGATTTCTTTTACTTATTGTCAGTAGTAATCTCGCTTAGAAGTCCTTTAGCTGTTGTTGTTGGCAGAATACGGACACGATTAAGTGAGAGGAGACCATCCTTGGCACTGGCTAGACCTTCGTTGGTTGTTAGTCCTAACTTGTATGTTTTCTTAGCTAGGTCCAGTGTCGTTTGATTGTAGCGACCTGATGGGTAAGCAATGGTATTGACCTTTGTATTGAGTTTATTTTCAAGGAAGTCAATAGAATCCGTTAATTCAACCTTTTGTGTCGCCTTGTCAGTGGCTGATAAATCAGGGTGGTTAACCGTATGAGACTGGAAGCTCATGCCGTGTGCCATCATTTCTTTCATCTGCTTGACGGTAAGATTTCCGGCATTTCCCTTCTTAACAAAGCCAGTGATAATATTATTGGTTGCCTTAGCCTTGTATTTTTTGAGAATAGGATAGGCAATAGTATAGAAATCTTCGTTACCATCGTCAAAGGTCAGCCAGACAACCTTCTTAGCAGGTAGGGCGTTTTCAGTGAAAGCTTTGTAGGCTTCTTCGGGAGTTAGGAAATAGTAACCCGCATCTACCATGGCCTTGATTTGTGCTTCAAAGTTGTCCGGAGCAACAATCAGGTTGGCGTTAGAGGCCTCAGATGGATCCATAACGTGAACAGCATGGTACATGAGGATAGGGATTTGGACAGGCTCGTCATAGGTTTTCCACTTAGCTGCCGTCTTAGACTGACTGGTCTGAGATTGTTGTTGGTTGCTTTTCGACTGGTTTGGTCGGTTTAGCATAAGAACAGCCAGGATACCCAGAAGCACTAGATTGATGACAAGTAGAAGAAGATTCATCTTCTTTTGTTTAGGTTTGTTTGATTTTTGAGTTTGAGAAGTCATTGTATCCCCTTTCAAATAGGTCTAACTATTATTTTAACAAAATTAAGGTGGAATTGCACAGAATTTTCAGTAAAAAAAGAATACTTGTCTCCTTAAATGGCAGAAATATTCTGTCAATTCCGATAGAAATATGGTACAATTAAAAAAATGTATGTTTTTAAGGAGAAATCGTAAATGTCTATTAAAATTGGATTGCTTGGCTTTGGTACAGTAGCTAGCGGTATTCCTTTCCTTTTGAAGGAAAATGGTGAAAAGGTTCTTGAAGCCTCACGTGACCAACTCGAAATTGCGAAGGTTTTGGTCAAAGATGACGAGGAAAAAAATCGTCTTATCGCTGCTGGAAACGACTATAATTTTGTCACAAATGTTGATGAAATCCTTAACGATGACGAGATTCAAATCGTTGTCGAATTGATGGGCCGTATCGAGCCAGCTCGTACCTTCATCACAAAAGCACTTGAAGCAGGTAAAAACGTTGTCTCTGCCAATAAGGACTTGATTGCTACTCATGGAAAAGAGTTGATTGCTCTTGCTCAAGATAAGGGTGTGGCTTTCTACTATGAAGCTGCTGTTGCTGGTGGTATTCCAATTTTGCGTACTTTGGCTAACTCTTTGACATCTGACAAGGTGACTCGTATCCTTGGTGTGCTTAACGGTACATCTAACTTTATGATGACTAAGATGGTTGATGAAGGTTGGTCATATGAGGACGCCCTCAAGACTGCTCAAGAACTTGGTTATGCTGAAAGTGATCCAACCAACGACGTTGAAGGGATTGATGCAGCTTATAAAGCCGTTATCCTTAGTCAATTTGGTTTTGGTGCTACAATTGATTTTGAGGACGTTTCTCACAAAGGGATTACTAACATCTCTACAGATGATGTGGCTGTTGCTCAAGAATTGGGTTATGTTATCAAATTGGTTGGTGATGTGCGTGAAGTAGAATCAGGTATCTCAGCAGAAGTATCACCAACATTCTTGCCAAAAAATCACCCACTTGCTAGCGTCAACGATGTTATGAATGCAGTCTTTGTTGAGTCTATCGGTATCGGTGAATCTATGTACTACGGCCCAGGTGCTGGTCAAAAACCAACAGCAACATCTGTTTTGGCTGACATTATCCGTATTGCTCGTCGTCTTTCAGATGGCAATGTTGGTAAACCATTCAATGAGTTCCGTCGTGACTTGCCATTGGCTAATCCAGCGGACGTTAAGAGCAATTACTACTTTGCCCTTGATACGCCAGACGAAAAAGGTAAAATCCTTCACTTGTCTGAAATCTTCAACTCAGAAGATATTTCATTTGAGCAAGTTTTGCAACAAAAAGCAAATGGCACAACAGCTCGTATTGTTGTGATTACACACGCTATGTCTAAGACGCAACTCCAAGCTGTTACTGAAAAACTTGAAGCAGCGGAAGACTTCGCTGTTGTCAACACATTGAAAGTTTTGTCTAACTAATTGATAAGCCCATACTGGTGCGTATAAGAAAGGTATTCAAGGAGAAAAGTCACTAATGGCTTTCCTCCTTTTGGTGTGTTATTATGAAAATTACTGTTCCAGCAACATCTGCCAATATTGGTCCAGGTTTTGACTCTGTGGGTGTTGCCGTTTCTAAATATTTGACAATCGAGGTGCTTGAATCAGCAGATGCATGGCATATCGAACATGATTTGGGAGATATTCCTTCAGATGAAAATAACCTACTTATTTCAACAGCTTTGCAAGTTAAGTCTGATTTGCAACCCCATAAACTGGTTATGACATCAGATATTCCCTTGGCGCGTGGGCTTGGTTCTTCTAGCTCAGTTATTGTCGCAGGGATTGAGTTAGCCAATCAATTGGCAGACCTTAAGCTCTCAGATGACGATAAACTTGATATTGCAACCAAGATTGAAGGTCACCCGGACAATGTTGCCCCAGCTATCTTTGGGAATCTCGTTGTAGCCTCTTATGTGGATGAACATGTTAATAGCATCGTTACAGAGTTTCCAGAGTGTGCTTTTGTCGCCTTCATTCCGAGCTATGAGCTTAAGACGTCTGATTCACGTGGAGTTCTTCCAAGTGACCTGTCTTACAAAGATGCTGTGGCTGCATCATCTATTGCCAACGTTGCCATTGCAGCTCTTTTTGCAGGGGATTTGGTCAAGGCGGGACGTGCTATCCAAGGAGACATGTTCCACGAACGCTACCGCCAAAAATTGGTCAAGGAATTTGCGACCGTTAAGGAATTGTCAGGCCAATACGGTGCCTATGCAACCTATCTCTCAGGTGCTGGTCCAACAGTTATGACCTTAACACCACATGATCAGTCTGAGGCTCTTAAAACGGCTATCGATGGTCTTGGATTAGACGGTGAAACCTTCATCCTATCTGTAGACAAAGCAGGTGTTATCGTTGACTAGAAAGAATCAAGGGTTGCTCTTTGGACTTGCAAGCTATATTCAATGGGGATTTTTATCCCTTTTTTGGAAGCTTTTAGCAGGTGTTTCAGCCTATAACACCTTTTCATGGCGGATTGTCTTTACTGTAGTGACCATGCTGGTTTACGCGCTAATAGCTAATCAAACTACACGTTTTAAAGGGGAACTTGTGGGACTTTGGCAGGATAAGAAGGCCTTGCTTCGCATGCTGCTTGCCAGCTTTCTCATAGCAGCTAATTGGTTGATTTATATCTATGCTGTAGGTCATGGTCAAGCGACACAAGCCAGTTTGGGCTATTACATTATGCCCATTGTGTCTATCTTATTTGCTCTTGTTTTTCTCCGTGAATCATTGAGCAGAAGTATGTGGGCAGCAGTAGTATTGGCCTTCATAGGAGTACTGGTTCTTGTGGCCAATACAGGAAAACTTCCCATGGTTTCATTGGGGTTAGCTCTGAGCTTTGGTTTCTATGGTCTAATCAAAAAAGGGGTTAGGCTCTCCAGTGACGTAGCCATGCTAGTAGAAAGTGGCTTGCTACTACCTTTTGTAGCTATCTATCTCGTTTTCTTTTCTCCAGAAGCATTTTCTTCCTATTCGAGCATGGAAATGTTTCTCCTAGCCATCTCAGGTATAGTGACGGCTGTTCCCTTGCTTTGCTTCTCAGAAGCAGTCAAAAGGGCACCGCTTAACCTTATCGGGTTTATCCAGTACCTCAACCCTACGATTCAACTGCTCGTAGCCATTCTCATTTTTGGTGAGACGGTTAGCTTTGGAGAATTGAAAGGTTTCCTCTTTATCTGGGTAGCCATCCTAGTCTTTGTAACTGGCCAAATTTTAAATCTTCGTAAGAGTTCTTGATATCTGTCAGAGACTTTTTATGACATCATCCTAAAAACGGACCAAGTTTTTCTGACAATTTTAGAACTTTAAGATATAATAGTAGTATCAGATTAAAATAGCGGAGAATTTTATGCGAAAAATAAAAAAACTAGTGGGCTATCTGATTCTGCTCGCTATCCCAGTTGCCATCGCTGCAGCCTTGTTTGTTTTTAACGGCTCAGGTTATCGCTTGTCAGAACAAGATGCTGCAGACATTGCTTACAAAAATGCAGGTGTCAAAACTTCTGAGATATCTCAATCAACAGTCTCAAAATCACGTTCTGGATTCCATGGAAGTTATGAGATTAGTTTCACAACGTCAGACAATCGTTTTGAGTATACGATTGACGGTCTGTCAGGGTCTATTTTGAAACATAAGAGTGACCATCCAATGTCTAAAGATGAGGACGATGCTCAAAAAGGTGAAGAGTCTAAAGACGAGACTCAAGCTAGCGAAAGTAAGGACGAGACAGCGGTGTCCAAGGAAACTGCACAAACAACAGCTCTTAACCATGCTGGCTTAACTGAAGGATCTGTGACAAACTTGAAAACGGATTTGAAGACTGAAGGAGACGGTAAAGTCTACAATATCAGTTTTGATTATGCTGCTAGTGGTTTACGTTATAAATACGCGGTAAATGCTGATTCAGGAGCTATTGTAGCCTATACGACAGAGTATCTCACAGGAGCTACTGCAGCTGCGCAATAGGTCGTAGATAGTGGGAAAGTTCTCCTTGTTTATTAAGGAGAAACCTTGCAATTTCTCTGAAATGGTGTAAACTTAAAGTGAAAACGGTAACAGTGATTTTAGAGAGTACCGTAGAATCAAGGAGGTTTTGACCATGAAAGAATTCCAAGCATTTAAAGATACGCTTAGCAATACGGCTCTCAAAGCCATTTACGAAAAAAGTAAATTGGAAGCCCAAAATGAAACAACTGAAGGTACGGAAGCCTTTTCAGTTGCTTTGGCAACCCAAATGGCTATAAATCTACTTGAAAGTTATGAACAATGGCTAGAAGAAGAAAGAGCTAAGGAAGAAAAATAAGATGAGATCCTTGTCGACAGACAAGGCTTTTCTAATGAGAATAAAATGAGGGATTGGATTCATCTTTCAAGGTAAAATCGGAAGTCTAACCTTATTTGCAAATTCAGGTCCCCACAATTTCATTTGTCTTGAGATTAAAAATGTGATAGAATAAGACCATTCAGAGGTGCTTTGAAGCCTATTTGTCACAGGAAGCGGTGGTACTGAGAAATCCGCACAAATGTCAAAGCTGGTTGCTGATGGTCAAATTGAATCAAGAAAGCTGTGAGTGGTTGCCACTCAAAACTGGGTGGTACCGCGGATACATATTCGTCCCTGTCATGTTTATGGCAGGGTTTTTCTATAGCTTTTAAAGAACCAAGACCGAAGGTCGCAGGTGAATTTAAAGATATTGATGCAGTCGGAGCGAAAGTGAGGTCTACATTGCTATCAAAGGAGGGTGACATGAAGCAATCTTTTGAGACTAGTAAATTGTATTATGGTTTTCCTATTTTTATCTTGGGTTATCAGGATCAGACCTACGGTTATAATGTGACGACTTGTAGCTCTTCCTACAGTTTAGGAGATTGGCTTGTCATCGGGGTAGGTAGCGAGGAAAATGCGGCAGACCAGATTAAACATTATCAGAAGTTCACTGTGAATATTCCTAATGAAAGTTTTATGCTAGAAATGGAGCAGGCTGGATTTATTAGTCACCGTGAAAAAATTGCTAAACTCGGCTTAGATTTCCAATCTTCTAAATTGACACAAGCACCTATCTTGGATGCCTGCCCAGTCGTTCTGGATTGTAAGGTTGACAGAATTATAGAGGAAGATGGTATCTGTCATATCTTTGCTAAGATTCTAGACCGTCTGGCTGACCCTGGTTTGCTAGATGACAAGGGACATTTTAAAAATGACCGCTTTGCACCGACTTACTTTATGGGTGATGGTCATAAGCGTGTCTATCGATATCTAGATGACCGAGTCGACCCCATGGGAAGCTTCATCAAGAAAGCGAGGAAGAAGGATGACAAGAGCTGAATTGCCAGAACGAATCGAAACGGAGCATCTTCTTTTACGAGTCCGAACAGTGGCGGATGCAGAAGATATCCATGCTTACGCCAGTCTTCCAGAAGCTTCTTACCCAGCAGGCTTTCCACCCGTCAAGACCTTGGAAGACGAGATTTATTACCTAGAGCATATCCTTCCTGAGCGTAATCAAAAGGACAATCTCCCAGCTGGCTACGGTATTGTGGTCAAAGGGACTGATAAAGTTATCGGATCTGTTGATTTCAACCATCGCCACGAAGACGATGTATTGGAGATTGGCTATACCTTGCATCCATACTATTGGGGACGAGGCTATGTGCCAGAAGCAGCGCGTGCTTTAATTGACTTAGGTTTTAAGGATTTAGGTCTTCACAAGATTGAACTGATTTGTTTTGGCTACAATGTCCAAAGTCAACGTGTCGCTGAGAAACTTGGTTTTACCCTTGAAGCTCGTATCCGAGACCGCAAAGATGTGCAAGGCAACCGTTGTGACAGTCTGATATATGGATTGCTGAAGAGTGAATGGGAAGTACAAGACCAACATTAAAAATAGAAATAACTAGAAAGGACACACATATGTCTAAAGAACTTTCACCTAAATACAATCCAGCCGAGGTTGAGGCTGGTCGTTACCAAAAATGGCTTGACGAAGATGTTTTCAAGCCCTCAGGCGATAAAAAGGCTAAGCCTTATTCAATCGTCATCCCACCACCAAATGTAACCGGTAAACTTCACCTTGGTCACGCTTGGGATACAACTTTGCAAGATATCATTATCCGTCAAAAACGGATGCAAGGTTTTGATACACTTTGGCTTCCAGGTATGGACCACGCAGGTATTGCCACTCAAGCTAAGGTTGAAGCGCGTTTGGCTGAAGACGGCATCTCTCGTTATGACCTTGGCCGTGAAAAATTCCTTGATAAAGTCTGGGAATGGAAAGACGAGTATGCCTCAACTATCAAGCAACAATGGGGCAAGATGGGGCTCTCTGTAGACTATTCTCGTGAGCGTTTCACCCTTGACGAAGGTCTATCAAAAGCTGTTCGTAAGGTCTTTGTAGAGCTCTACAAGAAGGGCTGGATCTACCGTGGTGAATTTATCATCAATTGGGATCCAAAAGCTCGTACAGCCCTTTCTGATATCGAGGTTATTCACAAGGATGTCGAAGGTGCCTTCTACCACATGAACTACATGTTGGAAGACGGTTCACGTGCCCTTGAAGTGGCAACAACACGTCCTGAAACCATGTTTGGGGATACAGCCGTAGCGGTTAACCCAAATGACGATCGTTATAAAGACTTGATTGGTAAAAATGTTATCTTGCCAATCTTGAACAAGCCAATCCCAATCGTTGGAGATGAACATGCAGACCCTGAATTTGGTACTGGTGTGGTTAAAATCACTCCTGCTCATGATCCTAACGACTTCTTAGTTGGTCAACGCCATAACTTGCCACAAGTCAATGTCATGAATGATGATGGTACCATGAATGAATTGGCTGGCGAATTCAACGGTATGGACCGCTTTGAAGCACGTAAGGCTGTTGTTAAGAAATTGGAAGAAATCGGTGCCCTTGTCGAAATTGAAAAAATGACTCACTCAGTTGGTCACTCAGAACGTACAGGTGTGCCTGTTGAACCACGTTTGTCTACACAATGGTTCGTCAAGATGGACCAATTAGCTAAGAATGCCATTGCCAACCAAGACACAGATGATAAGGTTGATTTCTACCCACCTCGTTTCAACGATACCTTCCTTCAATGGATGGAAAATGTCCACGACTGGGTAATCTCTCGTCAGCTATGGTGGGGTCACCAAATCCCTGCTTGGTACAATGCTGAGGGTGAAATGTACGTTGGCGAAGAAGCACCAGAAGGTGACGGATGGAAACAAGACGAAGATGTCTTGGATACTTGGTTCAGTTCTGCCCTCTGGCCATTCTCAACTATGGGTTGGCCTGACGTTGAAGCAGAAGACTTCAAACGTTACTTCCCAACTTCAACCTTGGTAACAGGTTACGATATCATCTTCTTCTGGGTGTCTCGTATGATCTTCCAATCATTGGAATTCACAGGACGCCAACCATTTAAGAATGTCCTTATCCACGGTCTTATCCGTGACGAGCAAGGACGTAAGATGTCTAAGTCACTCGGTAACGGTATCGACCCAATGGATGTTATCGAGAAATACGGTGCGGATGCCCTTCGTTGGTTCCTTTCAAACGGTTCTGCACCAGGTCAAGACGTGCGTTTCTCTTACGAGAAAATGGATGCGTCATGGAACTTCATTAACAAGATCTGGAACATCTCTCGCTATATCCTCATGAACAATAAAGGGTTGACCTTGGATGTGGCACGTGAAAATGTGGCTAAGGTGGTTGCTGGCCAAGCAGGTAATGTCACAGACCATTGGATTCTCCACAACCTCAACGAAACAATCGGTAAAGTCACTGAAAACTTTGACAAGTTCGAATTTGGTGTGGCTGGTCACATCCTCTACAACTTTATCTGGGATGAGTTTGCGGATTGGTACGTTGAGTTGACTAAGGAAGTGCTTTATAGCGACAATGAGGACGAAAAAGTCATCACTCGTTCTGTCCTTCTATATACTTTGGACCAAATCTTGCGTCTCCTTCACCCAATCATGCCATTCGTAACTGAAGAAATCTATGGCCAAATCTCTGAAGGAACAATCGTGACTGCTGAATATCCAGTGATTCGTCCAGAATTTGAAAACGAAGAAGCAGCAGCGGGTGTTGAAGCTCTTAAAGATGTGATTCGTTCAGTCCGTAACTCACGTGCGGAAGTAAATGTTGCTCCAAGCAAGCCAATCACAATCTTGATCAAGACTAGCGACAGCAAGCTCGATGCCTTCTTCAATGACAATGTCAACTACATCAAACGCTTCACAAACCCAGAACACTTGGAAATTGCAGAAGATGTGGAAGTACCTGATTTGGTTATGTCAAGCATCATCACAGGTGCAGAAATTTACTTGCCACTCGCTGACCTTCTAAATGTTGAAGAAGAATTGGCCCGTCTTGAAAAAGAATTAGCCAAATGGCAAAAAGAACTTGACATGGTTGGTAAGAAACTTAGCAACGAACGCTTCGTAGCCAATGCCAAACCAGAAGTCGTCCAAAAAGAACGCGACAAACAAGAAGATTACCAAGCTAAATACGATGCAACAGTCGTACGTATTGAAGAGATGAAGAAATTGGTTAAATAAAGAAAGAGACACGGCGGAATGCCGTGTTTTTTATAAAAAGTAAACGCTTACGCAAATTTAGTGAAAACGTTAGGCAAAGTCAGTGAAAACGTCTAAAAAACCGTCAATTCGTTGACTTTCGTGGAAAATAGGACTAAAATAGCATGGTAAAAATAATTAAAAAGGAGAATTCTACTATGAATTTAACTATCTTAGGCCTCGGTTTGGCCGTTATGGGTGTATCTATTGGTGAGGGTATCCTCGTTGCCAATGTCGCTAAAGCTGCAGCTCGCCAACCTGAGATGTTTAGCAAACTTCAAACATTGATGTTTACTGGTGTTGCCTTTATCGAAGGTACCTTCTTCGTATTGTTTGCCCTTAGCTACATTGTCTAATAGACAAATAAAAGATGAAGGAGGGATGAGCAGTGGAAACTACAAGTAATCCAACCGTCTCATTATTTGGGATTGATTTTGACTTGACTGTCCTTGCCATGTCTCTCTTGACAGTAATTATCGTTTTTGGAGTGGTTTTTTGGTCAAGTCGTAAGATGACCATTAAACCAAAGGGAAAACAAAATGTGCTTGAGTTCATCTATGAGTTTGTGAACAGTACCATTTCTCAAAATCTTGGAAAATTCACAAAAAATTATAGTTTGCTCTTGTTTGTAATTTTCACCTTTGTGTTTACAGCAAACAACCTAGGTCTGCTTGTATCTGTTAAAAGTGAGCATTACAATTTTTGGTCTTCTCCAACATCGAATTTCGGTGTTACTATCACTCTTTCTTTAATTATTACCCTCGTTAGTCATATTGAGGGGATCCGTAAAAAAGGGCTTAAAGGCTATCTAAAGGGCTACCTTTCACCATACCCAGCTATGCTCCCAATGAACATTTTGGAACAATTAACCAACCTTGCTTCATTGGCCTTGCGTTTGTTTGGTAACATTTATTCTGGTGAGGTACTTACTGGCTTGATTCTTCAATTGGTGACATGGTCTGCCTTTGCAGCACCTGTATCCTTTGCTTTGAACCTTGTCTGGGTTGCCTTTTCAGCCTTTATCGGCTTCATCCAAGCCTATGTCTTTATTATCCTAAGTTCAAACTATATTGGTGATAAAGTCAACGAAGAATAATTAAGAAAGGGAGAAATGAAATGTCATTACTGATTAATAGTACGACACTTGGTAATATCATTATCACACTCGGCTCAGTTTTTCTCTTGTATTACCTCATCCGTAAATTCGCATGGGATCAAATTACAGGAATCTTTGCTGCTCGTGAAAAGAAAATTGCCACAGATATTGATAGTGCTGAAAATGCTCGTCAAGAAGCAGAAAGCTTGGCACAAAAACGTCAAGATGAGTTAGCAGGTGCTCGCACTGAGGCAGCTCAAATTATTGATGGAGCCAAGGAAACTGGTAAAACTCAAGAATCAAAAATCATTGCAGAAGCACATGATGAAGCTAAACGCTTGAAAGAAAAAGCAAATCAAGACATCGCCCAAAGCCGTGTGGAAGCACTTGCTGGAGTTAAAGGTGAAGTTGCAGACTTGACTGTCCTCTTGGCGGAAAAAGTTATGAAACAAAACCTTGATGCTAAAGCGCAATCTGACTTGATTGATAGCTATCTTGATCAATTAGGAGATGCTTAATGGATAAGAAAACACAAGCTCTTGTTGAGCAGTATGCCAGAAGCCTGGTAGAAGTCGCTTTTGAACAAGACGCCGTGTCAACAATCCAAGAAGAAGTAAGGCAAATCCTAACAGTTTTTGCTGAAACAAATCTAAAAACCTTCTTGTCGCAGGAAAATGTGACAAGTGAAGCTAAAAAAGAAAGTTTGAGCTTGTTTCAAGAGTCTTGTTCAGTGTATATGAACAATTTTCTTGAGGTAATCTTACTCAATGACCGTGCCAACATTCTCTATGATGTGTTGAAGTTGGTCCTTGAGCTCTTTGATCAAGAGGACAATACTTACGATGTCACTGTGATATCAGCAAGTCCCTTGTCTGAAGAACAAAAAGCTCGACTTTTGGCGATTGTTTCACAAAAATTTGAGATTAAGACACGTCGTTTAGTAGAAAAAATTGATGAGGACCTTATCGGAGGATTCGTCATCAAAGCAAAAAATAAGGTTGTTGACACGTCAATTCGCGGTCAATTGCAAACCTTTAAAACGAATTTGAAATAGAAAGTGGTGTGACTTTTGGCAATTAACGCACAAGAAATTAGCGCTTTAATTAAAAAGCAAATTGAAAACTTCCAGCCAAACTTTGACGTCACTGAAACTGGTGTCGTTACCTATATCGGTGACGGTATCGCACGTGCTCGTGGTCTTGATAATGCCATGAGTGGTGAGTTGCTCGAATTTGAAAATGGTGCCTATGGTATGGCCCAAAACCTTGAAACTAATGATGTCGGTATCATTATCTTGGGGGATTTTGTAGCAATTCGTGAAGGCGATATTGTTAAACGTACTGGAAAAATCATGGAAGTTCCAGTTGGTGAAGCCCTTATCGGTCGTGTAGTAAACCCACTTGGGCAACCAGTTGATGGTCTTGGTGACATCGAAACAACAGGTTTCCGTCCAGTTGAAACACCTGCTCCAGGTGTTATGCAACGTAAATCAGTTTCTGAGCCATTGCAAACTGGTCTTAAGGCGATTGATGCCTTGGTTCCAATTGGACGTGGTCAACGTGAGTTGGTCATCGGAGACCGCCAAACTGGTAAAACTTCAGTAGCCATTGATGCTATCTTGAACCAAAAAGGTCAAGATATGATCTGTATCTATGTGGCTATTGGTCAAAAAGAATCAACAGTTCGTACACAAGTAGAAACTCTCCGTAAACACGGTGCTCTTGATTACACAATCGTTGTGACTGCCTCAGCATCACAACCATCACCATTGCTTTACATCGCGCCTTACGCTGGTGTTGCAATGGCTGAAGAGTTCATGTATAACGGGAAACATGTCTTGATTGTTTATGATGATTTGTCTAAACAAGCCGTGGCCTACCGTGAACTTTCATTGCTTCTCCGTCGTCCACCAGGTCGTGAAGCCTACCCAGGGGATGTCTTCTATCTCCACTCACGTCTTTTGGAACGTTCAGCTAAAGTTTCAGATGATCTTGGTGGCGGTTCAATTACTGCCTTGCCAATCATTCAAACACAAGCAGGAGATATCTCAGCTTATATCGCGACAAACGTTATTTCTATCACAGATGGACAAATCTTCTTGCAAGAAAACTTGTTTAACTCAGGTATTCGTCCAGCCATTGATGCGGGTTCTTCCGTGTCACGTGTAGGTGGATCAGCGCAAATTAAAGCGATGAAGAAGGTTGCGGGTACGCTTCGTCTTGACTTGGCTTCATATCGTGAACTTGAAGCCTTTACGCAATTTGGTTCAGATTTGGATGCTGCGACTCAAGCGAAATTGAACCGTGGTCGTCGTACAATCGAAGTTTTGAAACAACCGCTTCATAAACCACTTCCAGTTGAGAAACAAGTTGTTATCCTTTACGCTTTGACACACGGTTTCTTGGATAGTGTTCCGGTTGATCAAATCTTGGATTTTGAAGAAGCACTCTATGACTACTTTGATAGTCACCATGAGGATATCTTTGAAACTATTCGTACAACTAAGGATCTTCCTGAGGAATCTGTACTTAATGAAGCTATCCAAGCTTTCAAAGATCAGTCAGAATACAAATAGAAATAGGGAGGACAGCATATGGCAGGCTCTCTAAGAGAAATCCAAGCAAAAATTGCTTCAACAAAGAAAACAAGTCAGATCACAGGAGCCATGCAAATGGTTTCTGCCTCAAAGTTGACACGTTCTGAGCAAGCTGCTAAAGATTTCCAAATCTATGCCTCAAAAATTAGACAGATCACAACAGATCTTCTACATTCAGAATTAATTAATGGTTCGTCAAATCCAATGTTGGATGCACGCCCAGTTCGTAAGACAGGTTACATTGTCATTACTTCAGATAAAGGACTTGTTGGAGGTTATAACTCAACAATTCTTAAAGCTGTGTTGGACATGATTAAACGTGACCATGATTCTGAAGATGAATATGCTATCATTTCTATTGGTGGAACAGGTTCAGATTTCTTCAAGGCTCGTAACATGAATGTTGCTTTTGAGCTGCGTGGTCTTGAAGATCAACCTAGTTTTGAACAAGTCGGAAAAATCATTTCTAAAGCAGTAGGAATGTATCAAAATGAACTTTTTGATGAACTTTATGTGTGCTACAACCACCATGTCAACAGTTTGTCTAGTGAGGTTCGTGTTGAACAAATGCTTCCTATCGCTGATTTGGATCCCAATGAATCAGAAGGTCATGTGTTGACCAAGTTTGAATTGGAACCAGATCGTGACACTATTTTGGATCAACTCTTACCACAATATGCGGAGAGTCTTATCTACGGTGCGATCGTAGATGCCAAAACAGCTGAGCACGCAGCGGGTATGACTGCAATGCAGACAGCCACTGATAATGCTAAGAATGTGATTAACGATTTGACAATCCAATATAACCGTGCGCGTCAAGCTGCCATCACTCAGGAAATTACTGAAATCGTTGGTGGTGCAAGTGCACTTGAATAGCTAGAGATTTGTCTTAATTAGACACACATGAAAAAGGGATGATTATCATCCAAAAAACTATCATAAGGAGAAAACAATGAGCTCAGGCAAAATTGCTCAGGTTGTTGGTCCTGTTGTAGACGTAGCGTTTGCAGCCGGTGATAAACTCCCTGAGATTAACAATGCATTGGTCGTTTATACTGATGAACAAAAGTCTAAACGTATCGTGCTCGAAGTAGCTCTTGAACTTGGAGAAGGTGTGGTTCGTACCATTGCGATGGAATCTACTGATGGATTGACTCGTGGACTAGAAGTTCTGGACACTGGTCGTCCAATCAGCGTTCCTGTTGGTAAAGATACCCTTGGACGTGTCTTTAACGTTCTTGGTGATACCATTGACTTGGAAGCACCTTTTGCAGACGATGCAGAGCGTGAACCAATTCACAAAAAAGCACCAACTTTCGATGAATTGTCAACATCTACTGAAATCCTTGAAACAGGGATTAAAGTTATCGACTTGCTTGCCCCTTATCTTAAAGGTGGTAAAGTCGGACTCTTTGGTGGTGCCGGTGTTGGTAAAACCGTTCTTATTCAAGAGTTGATTCACAACATTGCCCAAGAGCACGGTGGTATTTCCGTGTTTACAGGTGTTGGTGAACGTACACGTGAAGGTAATGACCTTTACTGGGAAATGAAAGAATCTGGCGTTATCGAGAAAACAGCCATGGTCTTTGGTCAAATGAATGAGCCACCAGGAGCACGTATGCGTGTTGCCCTAACTGGTTTGACAATTGCGGAATACTTCCGTGATGTCGAAGGTCAAGACGTGCTTCTTTTCATCGATAATATCTTCCGTTTCACTCAAGCAGGTTCTGAGGTTTCTGCCCTTCTTGGTCGTATGCCATCAGCCGTTGGTTACCAACCTACACTTGCTACTGAAATGGGTCAATTGCAAGAACGTATCACATCAACTAAAAAAGGTTCTGTTACATCAATCCAAGCCATCTACGTTCCAGCCGATGACTATACTGACCCAGCGCCAGCTACAGCATTTGCTCACTTGGATTCAACAACTAACCTTGAACGTAAGTTGACACAAATGGGTATTTATCCAGCCGTTGACCCGTTGGCATCAAGCTCACGTGCTCTTTCACCTGAAATTGTTGGTGAAGAACACTATGCTGTTGCGACTGAAGTTCAACGTGTGCTTCAACGTTACCGTGAATTGCAAGATATTATCGCTATCCTTGGTATGGATGAATTGTCAGACGAAGAAAAAACATTGGTTGGACGTGCTCGTCGTATCCAATTCTTCTTGTCACAAAACTTTAACGTTGCTGAACAGTTTACAGGTCAACCAGGTTCTTATGTTCCAGTTGCTGAAACCGTTCGTAGCTTTAAAGAAATCCTTGAAGGTAAATATGACAATCTTCCAGAAGATGCCTTCCGTAGCGTAGGCCCAATTGAGGATGTAGTAGCTAAAGCTAAAGCTATGGGCTACTAATGAGGTGAAGATATGGCACAAATGACCGTACAAGTGGTAACTCCGGATGGTCTGAAATATGACCACCATGCCAGCTTTATCCACGCGGTTACTAAAGATGGTCAAATTGGTATCTTGCCAGGCCATATTAACTTGATTGCGCCACTTGAAGTGGATGAACTCAAGGTTCGTCGTGTGGATGACGAGAGTCACGTCGATTGGATTGCCGTAAACGGTGGTATCATCGAAGTTAAAGATGATTTTATTACTATCGTTGCCGATTCAGCAGAACGTGAACGCGACATTGACGTTTCTCGTGCCGAACGTGCCAAGCAACGTGCCGAACGTGACTTGGAAGAAGCAACTAAATCTGACCGTATTGATGAAGTTCAACGTGCTCAGGTTGCTCTCCGTCGAGCACTTAATCGTATCAGTGTCGGTACAAAATAAGATAAAAAAACGGGGCCTAAGTCTCGTTTTTTGTTTATCCTTAAAGAAAATATGAGAACTAGCAATATTGCCACAGAAAGCTAGTTGCCAAATGAATTTGAGTATAAAAGATTAAATAAAAGTTTCATCAATGAAAACGGTTAATTTAGCTTTTACTTTAGTTTAAGGTATCAAAGTGTTATAATATAAGCTGTTAGCTTTATATTTTAAGAGAAAATGTAGAGTAACGTAATAGAAAGTATGAGTTTTTTAAAGATATGAAAATTGAAAAGAAGCATCTTTTAGATTACACCATCTTGATACCTTATTTAATCTTATCCATAGTTGGTTTAATAGTAGTGTATTCAACAACAAGTGCTCGTTTAGTAGCCTTGGGAGCCAATCCCTTCGCATCTGTTATAAACCAAGGAGCCTTTTGGTTGGTATCCTTGTTCTCTATTTTTTTCATCTACCGACTGAAATTGAACTTTCTCAGGAAAGATAAGCTTTTGGGTGTTGTTATTGCCTTTGAGATTTTACTTTTGGTCATTGCCAAATTTTTCACTAGGGAAATTAATGGTGCCAATGGTTGGATTGTGCTTGGTCCCTTGTCTTTCCAACCAGCGGAGTACCTTAAGATCATTGTTGTCTGGTTTTTGGCGCACACTTTTTCAAAACAACAGTCTGCTATAGAACGTTATGACTATCAGGCCTTGACTAAGAATAGGTGGATACCGAGGAATAAAAAAGAATTTAATGACTGGCGTTACTATTTGCTGGTAATGATTGGCTTAGTTGCCATCCAACCGGACTTGGGGAATGCGGCTATCATCGTATTGACAACAGTTGTCATGTTTTCAATTTCTGGTGTTGGCTATCGCTGGTTCACGGCACTGTTTGCTGGCATTGTAGGGCTGTCGTCTGCTTTTCTTGGATTGATTGCTTTGGTTGGAGTACAAAACATGGCTAAGGTACCTGTCTTTGGATATGTTGCCAAGCGTTTTGCAGCTTATTTTAATCCTTTTAAGGATTTAACAGGTTCAGGACTTCAGTTGTCTCATTCTTACTATGCTATGAGTAATGGGGGGTGGTTCGGTCTTGGTCTCGGAAATTCGATTGAGAAAACCGGTTATCTCCCAGAAGCAACGACAGACTTTGTGTTTTCAATTGTTATTGAAGAGTTAGGTCTCATTGGAGCAGGTTTGATTCTTGCCCTTCTCTTTTTCCTTATTCTTCGTATTATGATTGTGGGAGTCAAGGCACGAAATCCTTTTAACTCTATGATGGCATTGGGTGTAGGTGCCTTAATGCTAATGCAGGTCTTCGTTAACATCGGAGGAATCTCAGGGCTGATTCCATCAACAGGGGTTACCTTCCCCTTCCTTTCGCAAGGAGGTAACTCTCTTTTAGTGACTTCAGTTGGGATAGCCTTTGTCTTGAACATCGCTGCTAATGAAAAGCGTGATAATATTGTTCAAGCGATTGAGGATGAGTTATCTCAGACTCAAGAATTGGAAAATCAAGATGAAAAAATCGTACCTTTAAGAGGAAGTCGTTAATACGGCTTCTTTTTCTACCATTTGTCAAGTATAATACGGTTTCTGATTCAACATTATTTCTGAAAGTGCA
>NZ_JWGQ01000070.1:0-2227 GCF_001069025.1 Streptococcus sp. 1004_SSPC
TTGCTCTAGCTCTGTCATCTCTTCAGATTTCTTCTTTGGCTTACGTCCCATTTTAGGCGGTCTCCCTCTTGTTTTCTCAATTCATGTATTTGAACTTTATCTTCATAAGTCAATTTCATAATAAAAACACCCCAAGTTAGATTTTTTCTGTCTAACCTTTGGGGTGCAGTTCATTTCGGCTCTTTTTATTTATAATTTTTATAGCTTGCCCAAGCCTCATCTATAGATAAGGTCTCAGCATCTGTGTATGATCCTCTATAAGCATTCCAAACAAGACCGCCACTTGAACCTGTTTTCTGAGTAACCGGAGCTTGATCGTAGATAGTAAGACCATAGTATGCAATAATACTATTTAACTTAGATGCATACAGACTATCTGTAGCATAGGTTCCTGTGAGTGCCTGAGTAGCATCCGCATAGCTACTTGTATTTGATTTCCAAGTACCTGAATAAGTAGATGACGTCATCAAAGCAGCATAATCTGCTAGGGAATCACTCAGACTTCCATATGAACGAAAGGGCTCGTCAATCTCGTAAGTATTTCCTGCACCTCCATCTTCCCAAGTACGCATTGTAACAGAGTTCCCATTATAAGAACCCTTAATACCAAAGAAGTTGTAATAAGGAGCTTGACTCAAACCTGACTGACCTGAATTTGATTCTAGAATTGCTTGAGCAATTAAAACAGAAGCATAGATATTGTAGTCTTGACCAATCTGTCTCGCAGTCTCACCGATACTATCAATAAAAGCTGTCGTAGTTTGATTATAGGCAGCTTCAGCTTTAGCATTGACACTATTATCATTCTTTCTGTCTGTTGTAAAGGCCAACACAAAAAAGAGTGAACAGATAAAAGCCCCTACGATAAAAACAAAATACTTCTTTAAATGACGATACATACAGCCCTCCCTTCATAAAAAAACGATTATAATATTTTAATACTATTCTATCAAAAAAACTGATACCCTGCAACCTTCTTACCTAGTTGTTGCTGAGAAATAAGGCAGAAGTCACCTTTACATCATATTTATAATAAGCTATAATATAGTCAAGTTTTAAGGAGGTAACTTAATGAAAATAAAAGAATCCTTACCTGGAATAAGTATTTCAATACTTATATCGCTCATAGCTTGGTATCTTGGAAAATTATTTCCTATTATTGGTGGACCGGTCATTGGACTTTTTATTGGACTCTTATTAGCTAGTCTACCTATAAATCAAAAAAAATTTTTAGTAGGGATGCAATTTACATCAAAAAAAGTATTACAATACGCAGTTGTTCTTCTTGGATTTGGATTAAATCTTTCTCAAGTCTTCAACGTTGGTTTAACATCTCTGCCCATTATTTTAGCTACCATTACTACGGCACTGATTACTGCTTATTTCATCCATAAGCTATTTAAATTAGATAGTGAAATCGCAACTTTAGTAGGAGTTGGATCATCTATCTGCGGTGGTTCTGCTATTGCAGCCACTGCACCTGTTATCAAGGCCAAAGATGAGTCCATTGCAACTGCAATCTCTGTTATTTTCTTTTTCAACATTTTGGCAGCTCTACTTTTTCCCCACTTAGGCTCTTGGTTAGGCCTCAGTAATCAGGGATTTGCTATATTTGCTGGGACAGCTGTTAATGATACATCCTCTGTAACTGCTACTGCTAGTTCATGGGATAGCTTACATGGAACATCCATCCTAGAGCAGGCAACGATTGTCAAATTAACAAGGACACTTGCTATCATTCCTATCACTCTAGGACTCTCTATTTGGCAGTCAAAAAAAGATAATACACAGGAGAGTTTTTCTCTGACCAAAGCAATTCCAAACTTCATCCTTTGGTTCCTGTTGGCTTCACTCGTTACAACCATAACGATGTCCATGGGTGTCCCATCCGCTATCTTCAATCCTTTAAAAGACCTTTCAAAATTCATGATTATCATGGCCATGACAGCTATCGGTTACCAAACAAATCTCAAAAAACTAATTACTAGGGGGGGAGCTGCTCTATTAGTGGGAGGAATTTGTTGGCTATTAATTAGTGTCGTTTCACTCCTCATGCAAAAGCTATTAGGACTTTGGTAAAATAAAACTCACAAACTAAACAAGTTTGTGAGTTTTATTTTATTGTGGCTCTATAATTTCTATAGTGGGTAAAACCACTGTAGAGTTATAGAGCTTTTTGAGTGTACACAAAAAGTCCCATAAGAACTATAATGAAAAGCGACAAAAC
>NZ_JWGQ01000071.1:0-30707 GCF_001069025.1 Streptococcus sp. 1004_SSPC
TGTCTGCATTCAAAAAGCTCCATAATCTCTACAGTGGTTTTACCCACTACAGAAATTATAGAGCCAAATTTTCTCATTCTTTTTTATGTTTAACACAAATCAAAAAGTGTCAAACTGTTTCATAATAACGCTTACAAAACGAACGTTTTTTGCTATAATAAAAGGAAAATGAGTAATAAAGATTTAAGGAGTTTTAAATGGACAATTTATTAACCGTTCATTTTCATAGTATGCATGGCGACTATTCGAAATATAGTATGTGGAAGTGGCTAGATGGTTATTGGGGCGAAGAAGCCCATTTTTCTCGTGAGGATGATTTTGGACTGGTGGGTCAGCTCACCTTTCCGGCTAATCGTTTTATTGACTATGTCAATCTCTTGGTTAAGACGGAAGATTGGTCAAAGCAGACACATGATTATCGTATCAGACGTTTCTTGGGGGATGCCCCGAATGCTATTTGGGTGGTTGAAGGAGACCCGACTGTTTATTATTCTAAACAGGCTGCTATGACGAGTCATAGTTTTGAAGGGCGTGATCAGCATGCCTTTGATATGGCTCTTCGTAGACAGGAATTTGATCAAAAGTGGGGATTTCAAGGTTGGTTAGGACATAAGTATGAAAAAGGTTCCACAGAGTTTCGCCTTTGGGCGCCACTAGCTCGGCGTGTGCAGCTACTACTTTTTAAAAAAGATAGTAAAAAATCTAAGGTGATTAAGATGAGCCGAGGAACCAGTGTGAATAAGGATCGCCACGAGATGAATACACACGGTGTTTGGAGCGTCTCTGTCCCTGGGGATTTGGATGGGTTAGCCTATCAGTTTCGAGTCTACCATGAGGAGAGTTTCTATCAAGATACTAGAGATCCGTATAGCATTGCCCTTAGCTTAAATAATAAAAAGAGCTTGGTGGTAAACCCTGAGCGTTTGGTTCCTAAGGGGTATCAGAAGGTTACAAGACAAGAGGCCAACTGGCGTAATGCCAACGCCTGCTCATCTGTTATCTGTGAGATGCATCTGCGAGACTTCTCAATCTCAGAAACATCAGGTGTTAAGAAAGCATATAGAGGGACTTATCTGGGTGCCTGCCAGAAAGGAACTAAAAATGACCAAGGGGATGTGACTGGTTTTGATTATATCAAACGCATGGGTTATAACTATGTCCAGTTACAGCCGGTCTTTGATCATCACAAGACCTATGATAAGAATGGTAATCTTCTCTATAACTGGGGATATGATCCTGAAAATTACAATGTTCCAGATCGTCAGTTTGCGGTTGATCAAAAAAATCCCTTAGCACCAATTTTGGAGCTTAAGAAGATGATTCAGGTCTACCATGAAGCGGGTATTGGGGTCATCATGGATGTTGTTTATAACCACACCTATTCGTCATATAGTTCGCCTTTCCAACTGGCAGTACCGGCTTATTATTATCGTATGCACGACAATGGTTCATTCCAAGATGGATCAGGTTGTGGGAACGAAACAGCTAGTGAGAAAGAAATGTACCGCAAGTATATGATTGATTCTTTGACCTATTGGGCAGAAGAATTTGGAGTGGATGGTTTCCGTTTTGACCTTATGGGCTTGCATGACGTTGCTACTATGAATGCCATTCGTTCAGCCATGGATGATATAGATCCTAGGATTCTTATTTACGGTGAAGGATGGGACATGGGGATTGGTCTTCCTGTGGACCAAAAGGCCAAGAAGGATAACGCAGCTTTGATGCCTAGAATCGGATTTTTCAATGACAATGCGCGTGATGCCGTTAAAGGGGCAGAAGTCTATGGACACATCAGCAATGGTTATGTGTCCGGAGCTCCTTTAGAAGACAAAATTGCTAAGAGTTTACTTGGTAGCCGTGGCTTTGTAAACTACCTCATGCCAGGTCAGGTTCTCAACTATATTGAAGCTCATGACAATTACAATTTGAATGATCTTATGCATCATCTGCATCCACATGATTCGCCAGAGGATATTGAAAAACGAATTTACTTGGCTAACGCTCTTAATCTGACTATGCAGGGGATGTGTTTCATGCAATTAGGGCAAGAATTCCAGCGTAGTAAGATGGTTGCAACAGGTGAAGATGGAAATTACACAGAAGCAGATGTTCAGCGTGCTATGAATAGCTACAATGCCCCTGATGAGGTAAATCGGGTGGATTGGAATCAGGTGACTCTTAAGAAAGAATTGGTTGATAAAATTGCCAAATTAATTGAACGCAAGAAAACAGTAGCAGAATTTTCATATCGTTCATATGCGGATATATATGATAATCTCTACGTGACTAAAGCAGACTTTTCTTCAGGTATCGTGGAACTACATATTTCTGGAAAACTGGATGAAACCTTAGTGTTCGATAATATGAAAAAAGATTTGGAGATTTACTGACAAAGTAGTCAAAAAATGATATAATATAGAAAACGCTTACATATTTGATTTTTGTGGGCTTGAAAGCTCTATCATCGTAAAGGGTTTTCTGGTGTATTTACATATATTAATTTCAATGTTTTACTGCCTTGATATCTCTTATCAAGACGAGTTTAAGGAAGGAGTGATGGTATGAATCTTGATGAAGCCATGTACACGTTTGGAACAGGTGAGAACTTCCACCTTCAGAATTATTTGGGTGTGCATGAATTGGAGGGAGAAGAAGGATTTGTCTTCCGTGTGTGGGCCCCTCATGCTGAGCAGATTCAGGTAATAGGAGATTTCACAGGTTGGTTTGATACACCTCTGGATATGACTCAAAACCATATCGGCGTTTGGGAGGCGACTTCATCTCTCCCTGAAGAAGGACAACTTTATAAGTTCTTGGTAAAACGTAAGGGTGGTCAAGTAGTTGAAAAGATGGATCCTTTTGCTACTTATTTGGAACCACGCCCAGGAACAGGAGCTGTCATTCGTAAGCAGAAAGCTAAGAAGTGGAAAGATGGCCTTTGGATGGGGTGTCGCAAACGATTTGGGTTCCAAAAACGTCCGGTAAATATCTATGAAGTTCATGCATCGTCTTGGAAACTAAAAGAGGATGGTCAGCCTTATACTTTCAAGGAATTGAAAGAGGAGTTGATACCATATTTAGTTAAGATGAATTATACTCATGTGGAATTTCTACCACTCATGGCTCACCCATTAGGGATGAGTTGGGGTTACCAGCTCATGGGTTACTTTGCTTTTGAGCATACTTATGGTACACCAGAAGAGTTTCAAGATTTTGTTGAAGCATGTCACCAGAATAATATCGGTGTCTTAGTGGACTGGGTCCCAGGTCACTATACACAAAATGACGATGCTTTGGCCTATTTCGATGGCACACCAACATTTGAATATCAAGATCACGATCGAGCTCATAATTATCGTTGGGGTGCCTTGAACTTTGACTTAGGAAAAAATCAAGTACAGTCATTCCTTATTTCAAGCGCTCTTTATTGGATTGAGAATTATCATATCGATGGTATCCGAGTGGATGCAGTTTCTAATATGCTCTATTTAGACTATGATGAAGGTCCATGGATGCCCAACAAGGATGGTGGTAATCGTAACTTGGAAGGTTACGGCTTCCTTCAAAAACTCAATCGTGAAATTAAAAAACGCTATCCAGACGTTATGATGGTTGCGGAAGAATCAACTGCAGCAACGCCAATCACACAACCTATTGAAGAAGGTGGTCTAGGCTTTGACTTCAAATGGAATATGGGTTGGATGAATGATATCTTAAGATTCTATGAGGAGGACCCTGTTTACCGTCAGTATGATTTCAATCTGATGACTTTCAGTTTCATGTATTGCTTCAATGAAAACTATGTTCTACCATTCTCACATGATGAGGTGGTACATGGTAAGAAGAGTATGATGCATAAGATGTGGGGCGACCGATACAATCAGTTTGCTGGTCTTCGTAACCTCTACGCTTATCAACTCTGTCATCCAGGTAAGAAATTGCTCTTCATGGGATCTGAATTTGGTCAATTCTTAGAGTGGAAACATGATTACCAACTTGAATGGGGAAATCTTGAAGATGAGATGAACCAGAAGATGCAGGCCTTCACTAGTCATATGAATGCTTTCTATAAGGACCACAAGTCTCTCTGGCAGATTGATGATTCTTACGATGGTATTGAGATTATTGATGCGGATAACCGTGCTGAAAGTGTTCTTTCTTTTATCCGTAAGGGTGATAAAGGTGATAAGGGGGATATCCTAGTCTGTGTCTTCAATCTTACTCCAGTGGAACGTAAAGAGTTCACTATTGGCTTGCCAATTGCCGGTATTTACGAAGAAGTCCTTAACACTGAGATGGAAGAGTTCGGTGGTGTCTGGAAGGAAGGAAATCCTGATACCCGTACCCAAAAAGCGAAGTGGAAGGATTATGAAAATACTCTTAGCTTCACATTGCCAGCTCTTGGAGCAAGTATTTGGCGTGTTAAACGTCGCTTGAAATAAAGGTTAGATGTAAATGTGTACACGATTTGTTTTTCAGGGATGATAGAAAGAAAGTCGCGGTTGAAAGAAGCTTTTTGGCGCTCAAACTATTGCTACACTGAGAAACCTACTTTAATTGTCATAATCAGTTTTGACTGATTGTCTCACATTCTTTTGAGGATGGAACTAAAAATCATGAGGGGGACTATTCATGAAAAATGAAATGTTGGCTTTGATCCTTGCTGGTGGGCAAGGAACTCGTCTTGGAAAATTGACCCAAAGTATTGCCAAACCAGCTGTTCAGTTTGGTGGACGCTACCGTATCATTGACTTTGGTTTGTCTAACTGTGCCAATTCAGGAATTAACAATGTAGGTGTCATTACACAGTATCAACCACTTGCTTTGAATAATCATATCGGTAATGGTTCAAGCTGGGGCTTGGATGGTGTTAACTCTGGTGTATCAATTCTTCAACCTTACTCAGCTAGCGAAGGTAATCGTTGGTTTGAAGGTACCAGCCACGCTATTTATCAAAACATTGACTATATCGATAGCATCAATCCTGAATATGTTTTGATTTTGTCTGGTGACCATATTTACAAGATGGACTATGACGATATGCTCCAATCTCACAAAGACAACAACGCAAGTCTTACAGTCGCCGTTCTAGATGTGCCACTTAAAGAAGCTAGCCGTTTCGGTATCATGAACACTGATGCTAATAACCGTATTGTTGAGTTCGAAGAAAAACCTGAAAATCCTAAATCTACGAAAGCATCAATGGGTATTTACATCTTTGACTGGAAACGTCTTCGTAATATGTTAGTTTCAGCTGAAAAGAATGCAGTTGGTATGTCAGACTTTGGTAAAAACGTTATCCCAGCTTATCTTAAAACAGGTGAAAGCGTCTATGCTTATGAATTTGAAGGCTATTGGAAAGACGTAGGTACTATCGAATCCCTTTGGGAAGCAAACATGGAGTACATTTCTCCTGAAAATGCCTTGGATAGTCGTAACCGTCAATGGAAAATTTACTCACGTAACGTGATTGCTACACCAAACTTCTTTGGTGAACATGCTCAGGTTGAAGATTCACTCGTTGTTGATGGCTGTTTGGTTGATGGAACTGTTAAGCATTCTGTGCTTTCAACAAATGCACAAATTCGTGAAGGGGCAGTCGTTGAAGATTCAGTGATTATGAGCGGTGCAGTTATTGGTAAAGGTGCAAAAATTAAACGTGCTATTATCGGTGAAGGTGCACACGTTTCTGATGGTGTGGAAATTGACGGTACAGAGGAAGTGCAAGTCGTAGGATACAATGAAGTAGTGGGGGTATCAAAAGATGAAGATTGATAAATATTCTGCAATTCTAGGAAATACCGTAGGATTCCATGACATGGATGGCTTGACTGATCAACGTCCTATTGCCAGCCTACCATTTGGTGGAAAATATCGCCTCATCGACTTCCCGTTGTCTAACTTGGCTAATGCCGGTATCCGTAGCGTCTTCGGAATCTTCCAAAACGAAAACATTAGTTCTGTCTTCGACCATATTCGTTCAGGTCGTGAGTGGGGCTTGTCTACTCTCCTCAGCCACTACTATCTTGGTATCTACAATACTCCAGTTGATAGTTCAACTGTTGATAAAGAATACTATCATCAAATTTTGACCTACCTTAAACGTTCAGGCTCAGACCAGACTGTAGCTCTTAATAGTGATGTTTTGGTCAACATTGATCTTAACCAAGTTTTCCACCTTCACAATGTAACAAAACAAAAAGTTACTGTAGTCTACAAAAAACTTCCTAAAGAACTCATTTCAGATGTAAACAGCATTTTGGATATTGATGAATCTGATAAAGTGCTTAAGCATGAGCTCTTCCAGGGTGGGGATAAAGAAGTTTACAATATGTCTATAGACATATTTGTCGTGGATACACCATTCTTGATTGAAAAATTGGAAGAAGAAGCTGCTAAAGAAGAGCCACGTAAGCTTCGTTATGTGCTTCGTGATTTGGCAGTTGCTGAGAATGCTTTTGCTTACGAGCACACTGGTTACCTTTCAAATATCCACTCAGTGAAATCGTACTTTGATGCCAATTTGGATATGTTGGAATCACAAAAATTCTATTCACTTTTTGCACCAAACCAAAAAGTTTATACAAAAGTTAAAAATGAAGAGCCAACATATTATGCAGACTCTTCTGAAGTTAAGGTTTCACAATTTGCATCTGGTTCGATCGTACGAGGTAAAGTTGAGAACTCAGTGATTTCACGTAATGTTTACTTATCTGAAGGATCTAGTGTTAACCATTCAATTATCTTCCCACGTGTTAAAGTTGCTAAAGGTGCAACAGTTAAATATGCTATTGTGGATAAAGATGTTGAAATCGCCGAAGGTGTTACGATTCGAGGTACAGAAAACAATCCAGTTGTCATCAAAAAAGGTAGCGTTGTAACAGAGGATATTGTACGATGAAAATTTTATTTGTAGCAGCAGAGGGGGCACCTTTTGCTAAAACTGGCGGTTTGGGTGACGTTATCGGTGCTCTTCCTAAATCTCTAGTCAAAAATGGTCACGAAGTAGCCGTAATTCTCCCATATTATGATGTGGTTTCGGCTAAATTTGGCAATCAAGTTGAAGACCTTGGCTTCTTCTATACAAATGTTGGTTGGCGACGTCAATATGTCGGTATCAAGAAAATTGTTCGTGATGGTGTGACCTTCTTCTTCATTGATAATGAGCAGTATTTCAACCGAGGTACGGTATACGGTGAGTGGGATGATGGTGAGCGTTTTGGTTTCTTCCAAATGGCTGCCCTTGAGTTGATGGAAAAAGTGGACTTTATTCCAGACATTCTTCATGTTCATGACTACCACACAGCCATGATACCATTCCTTCTTAAGGAAAAATACCATTGGATTCAAGCTTACCAAGGTATTAAGACGGTCTTCACTATCCATAATATTGAGTTCCAAGGTCAATTTGACAGTGGTATGCTTTGGGAAATCTTCGGTGTTGGTTACGAGCGTTATGCAGACGGTACGCTCCGTTGGAATGACTGCCTTAACTGGATGAAAGCCGCCGTTCTTTACGCAGATCGTGTAACAACAGTTTCTCCATCTTATGCTGGTGAAATTCAAACACCTGAATTTGGTAAAGGTCTTGATCAAATCATGCGGATGGAATCTGGTAAGTTGTCTGGTATTGTTAATGGTATCGATACAGACCTCCTTGATCCAGAAACAGATATTCACATTCCTTATCATTTCTCAGTGGATGATTTGTCAGGTAAAGCCAAAGACAAGGCAGCTCTTCAAGAGCGTGTTGGCCTCCCAGTTCGTGAAGATGTTCCATTGATTGGTATTGTGTCACGTTTGACTGATCAAAAAGGTTTCGATTTGGTGGTTAACGAACTTCACAATATTTTGCAACATGATGTTCAGATTGTTCTTTTGGGTACTGGTTACAGTGGTTACGAGAATTCTTTCTCTTGGTTTGGTCATGCTTATCCAGAGAAAATGTCTGCCAACATTACCTTCAACCTAGAGTTGGCTCAACAAATTTATGCTGGTTGTGACATTTTCCTTATGCCTTCAGCTTTTGAACCATGTGGGCTCTCACAAATGATGTCTATGCGTTATGGTACCTTGCCAGTAGTTAGTGAGGTTGGTGGTCTTCGTGATACTGTTGAACCATACAACCCTGTGACAGGCTCAGGTACAGGCTTCTCATTTGGTAACTTTTCAGGTTACTGGATGGTTCAAATCCTTGAAAAAGCTCTCGATGTGTACAAAAATAATGCTGATTCTTGGAAACAACTCCAGCACAATGCTATGACTCGTGATTTCTCATGGGATACAGCAAGTTTGGCATATGTTGATTTGTATAAACAATTAGTGTAATACAAAGGTAACTTTTCTCGAAAGGGAAAAGTTATTTTCATGTAAAAAAGTTTAAAAGCGCTGTAACTGCAGTTAGAAAAAACAAGATAGTCGCCCAAATCTTGTTGCTAAAGCAAATGAGAGAGGCGCTCTAGAAGTATAATTCCCCCTTATCCTATTATTTACCCTATAAGATGTCTATCAAAGGTATAGAAGTATAAGAAAGGATTTCTATGCAATTCGAAAATTTAACAAAAGGACAATTTATCCGTGATTTTAAAGATACGCTCCACCAAGAACAGTTGATTAGAGTAGCTAAGGCTACACCAACCGAAATCTTCACAGCCTTGGCTGGTTTGATTCGTAAGTATTACACTGACACATGGATTGAACGTAAGCATGCACTTTCAGACAATCAAGAAAAGATTGCTTTCTACTTCTCAATCGAATTACTTCCAGGTCGTATGTTGGAAACTAACCTCCTCAACCTAGGTATTCTTGACCTTGTTAAAGAAGGTTTCGCAGAACTTGATATCGACTTCCGTGAAGTAGTAGAAGCTGAGCATGACATGGCACTTGGTAATGGCGGTCTTGGTCGTTTGGCTGCTGCCTTCATGGATTCACTTGCGACTACTGGTTACCCAGGTTTTGGTAATGGTCTTCGTTACCGTTATGGACTTTTCAAACAACGTATTGTTGATGGTTATCAAGTTGAATTGCCAGATAGTTGGTTTGGCTCAACAGGGAATGTTTGGGAAATACGTAAAGACCATGATATCGTTGATGTGAAACTCTTCGGTGATGTTGTCCTTGAAAGCAATGAAGAAGGTAGCTTCGTTCCAACTTATAAGAACGCTCAAGTTCTTCGCGCTGTGCCTTACGATGTGCCACAAATTGGTTACCAAAATGGTGTGATTAACAACCTTCGTCTTTGGGATGTTGAAATTCCTGAAGAATATGAGTTGGATTACCCAACATTGGAAGCTCGCCGTCGTGTGAAAGATATTACAGCCATTCTTTATCCCAACCTTAGTTCTCGAAACTTGCAACCGTCTTCTAGAATGTTATAATGACCTATAGGTATGAGCATCAAAAAGGAGGGAATTTTATGGCTTTACGTAGCCAATTAATTACCAAGGAGTTTCCAGACTTAGATAGGGTGGAGCGTCTAAACAATGAGGCCTTTCCAGAAGAAGAACGTATTCCTTTGAGTGAGTTCTTACAACTAGATGGTCGTGATGATTATCATTTCTTTGCCTTTTATGACGAGGATGATTTTGTTGGATTTGCCTCAGTTCTATACAATGCCAAAGTTTTTTATGTGAGTTTCTTTGCCATTGTCCCTCAAATGCGGAGTCATGGCTACGGAAGTGAGATTATTGATAAACTGGTAGAGTTTTATGGTCCATCTCGTTCTATGGTTTTAGAAGTTGAGCGTTTGGATGAACCCAATGACAATCCAGAACAACGAGCGGCGCGTTGGGATTTCTATAAGCGTAATGGTTTCAAGACGTCCAATGCTTTCTTGGAGTATGAGGGTTTGAGTTTTGAGATTCTCTATCGTGGAGATCACTTTGACGAAGAAGCCTACAGAGAGATATTTTATAAGCTTCAGGAAAATGCTTATTTTGACTTCAGTATTAAACATCGTTGCTTGAGTGATTTATAAAAAATTGAGTTAAACAGGTACTATTTGGCCTGTTTTTCATTTGTTTTCAGCTTTTGCCAATCGTTTTCAGAATATTTTGTCCTCCTATGCTATAATGGAAGTACTATGAAGAAAGTAATTTTACAGTACTTGGCAAGTGCTCTGACTGTAATCCTCATACTTGGTCTTGTGGTTTTTGATCGGCATCAAAACCAATACTTGGTCACAAAGGTCAATGATCCCGAGATTTCCTATATTTATCAGGATTCTCTTGAAAATCTAGACAAACTGGCTCTGAGTCGAGCTGGGGTCATTCAATCCTATCAACTCGATCCCCTGTCAGTTAGGAAGGAAAACGGGAAGATTCGTCTAGCTCTCCATATTAATCATTCCTATGATATGCAGGTAAATCTTGTCCTTAAGGCCGATATTTATGGTGATTTATCCGTGGTTGAAGCGACTCCGTCAAAGGCTTTGAAACTGGCTTTGGAGGCTGAGACTTATCAGAAACGGTTGACCTTAATTTCGCAAAAGGTAGATGCTATTATAACTCGTGATCACTGGGATCAAGGTATTAAACCGGCCTATGTGGCTCAGGTCAGAAGTAAGATGAAGAAGACTTCTTTGAACCAGTTGGATAAAGTTCTGCAAAAAATCGATCAAGAAAGTAAGGAAGTGGGCTCAGATACCTATACAGCCTTTTTCCAAGCTTCTCAACTCCCTAATCATGACAAGCTCAATTTGGTTATGACTCACATGCAGGTTTATGTGGATAAGTACCAGTTCCTTCAATTAGGGAAGTCAGGTTATAAATTTTCCAAGAAACTTGAGCCAACCAGCCCTTTTTACAGTTACTTCCGCGAAGCTATTATGGAGACTTATCAGACGGATTTAGGACTGGGCGAGGATGAGTTGGGTATCAAGCTCCACCTTTTTAGGTCATGGATTGATAAGCAGTCAATGGACTATATTAGGGCCAACTACAAGGGTAAGACGGATTTAGACAAGCTTCTGGCCTACAGCAAGGACAGGAAGATTCATCTGGATTATACTACAGGTGCTTCCTATCATAATCGAAGTTTGGGAGACTTTACCTATCCAGAGAACATGAAAATTCAGCTACCTCAGACCAGTGTCATGGGATCTTACGGTGTCAGCAATTCCCGCTTTATTGAATTTATTGTCAATATGGATACAGGGAAATTTGTTTCTGAGTGGAATGTTTACAAGAAAAGGAAAGACGGTAGCATCGACTCTAATCCTAAGCATTACAAGATTGAAGATGGTGCTGACATTGCCGATACGGATTCTGCTAATTATGGGCTGTCTAAGGGCTTGAATGCTGATTTACCGGCCTATCTCAATAATAGCCATACCTATCTTGACGTTCGTCACCCTGCTGACAATGCGATTAGACGCAAGATGGTAAGAAAGTGGAAAAATGCCAAGAATGTCTTAAACGGTGGGCGCTATGCTGATATTGTTAAAAAAGGAGGCTTGAAAGACCTTGAAACATGGAGACAAGTTAAAGCTGAAGACCGGCTCCAGGTCTACAATGCTTACCTTGATTATATTCGTTCTAATCTTGTGCTCAATGGGTTTGACAGCTTTTACCAAGAAACCTACAAGCCCCAAGGTAGAGCCAAAAAAGACTGAGACCCTAGATAATGTTCTTATTGCTAAAAATTTCTATCGTGTAAGGGATGCTTATGCCATCAAGCTCTACGGGCAGGATGAAGGGATGTCCTTTGATGTGGCTGGCCAAAGACTTTTTGGATCAAACATTGCTATTAAGGCTGGCCTGTTATATGGCTCCAGCCTTGGAGATTTGACCATTGAGGTTTATTTTCAGGGCGAGGTGTCCTACCTTTTAGAGGCCACCCAGAAGTTCCCAGTGGACAAAAATCGCATCAAGGCTAATCACTATAGTCAGGACATTGTTCTGCATAACGTTTGGTCTAGTCTGGAAGGTCAAGAAACCTCCAACAGTATCATCACTCAGTTTCAGGATAAGACCTTACTTAAGCTGCGCATCAGCTACAACAAGGATTTCCTTCCGACTAAGATTCAAGGTTTTTACAATAGCCAAACCTTTAATGGCTGGCGGGACCTTTTTTATATAGATTATCCATATAGTGATCAGGAAGCCTTCAACCAGGCTCAAGATGCCTATATAGAGCACATCCAGTACATGGAAACGCATCCTGAGGAAGAAGCAGGAGAGTTTGGTTAATAAAGCAAAATCACCTTTATCTTGAGATAAAGGTGGTTTGTTTGTTCCTAAGAATTAGGTTTTAGGTTTGACTTGTGGCAACTTCTGGAAAAAGCTTGTCTAGGATTTTTGGAGTAATAGCTTGTCCAGGGCCTTCAGCACAGTAGGTGTGCATATACATAGAAGGGTTAAAGTTGAGCTCGATACAAGTGCAATGAGGTTTTTCCTTGCTAGCAGGCTGAGTTTTATCTGGAATGATGAGGTCAACCCCGCAAGCCCAGGCCCCCATGCTAGTCGCCATAGCTGCAGCAAGTTCTTGGTAAGAGGAATCCATAGTCTCAGTGACATCAATAGAGTCACCACCCGTAGAGATGTTGGAGTTACGGCGGAGATTGACCTTTTTCCCTTCTGGGAGAATATCATCAGGGGTATAACCTTGCTGAGTCAACATCAGTTGTTCGATGTCTCCTAGCTCAATGATTTCCAGAGGTGATCGGTGATCACGGCCTCGCAATGGGTTGGCATTTTTCTGAGCGACTAATTCACGAATGGTGTGTTTGCCATCACCGACAACATTGGCAGCGACACGAAGGAGGACAGCCTCACAACGCCCATCTAGAATGAAGAAACGGTATTCGGTTCCTGGAATAAATTCTTCAACAAGGACAGCTGTATCTTCTGCGAAAGCAATTTCAAGGGCTTTTTGATAGTTGTCAAGACTAGCAGGTTCTTGGAAAATGGAAATTCCCAGACCAAAGTTGGTTGATTTTGGTTTGACTACAATTTGCTTGTCCTTGATAAGAGGATAATAAGCTAGACCTTGTTCCAGACTGGTAAATTCGTCGCCAGCGGGAACAGGGAAACCAGCATCAGCCAGGATTTTTTTGGTCACGGTTTTATTAGCCATGGCAAGAGGTACTACATAGTTGTCTTTTGAGGTCATGTTACCATTTTTGACGTACTCAACATGATCTTTATGCCAGAGTTTAAGGAATTGATCCTGCTCATCTAGGATTTCAAAATGAATCCCTTTTTGAATGGCATCAAAGAGCAACATCTGAGTAGAAAGTTCCATCTCCTCATAACCCTTAAGAGCATAGTGGGCAGTCCAGTCATAATCGTGATAGGCAAGAGCCTTGTCGAGGGCAAAGTCAGCAAGGGACTTGTCTTTGATATGAGGAAGTAGTTGAGCAGCTAGTGTCTGACTAGGATCCGCAAAGGCATCTTTCACTTGTTTGACCAAACCTTGATGATAATCACCAAGCCCAAAATGTTGCACCAGTTGGTCCAGAGCTGTCGTAATGTTCTGAGTTTCAGCTTCAGAAGGTAGAGGTTCTAAAGGATGAGAGAGGGCAATTTTCTCATTTAGCGCGTGACCTTGAGTAAGAGCTTGGTCAACATTTTCAGGGGCATCTAGCCATAGGAAAGCTAAAAGGAGCAAGTGAACCGTATCCATGGTATCTTGGCTAATTCCGATACGCTCAAAGGGGTTAAGGTCGAAGTTACGGAATTCCAGGTAGGTGATTCCCTTGTCAAGGAAGGAGCGATTAACCTTTTGTCCGCGGAAACGAACAGCCGAGTAAAATTCCTTCTCCGCAATCAAATCACCTTGTTCGATATAGTTTTCGATGGCAGAGACATAGTCCTCTAGGCTTGAAAAGGATACTTGGATTTCTTCCTTATTGACATAACCATGGTCGCTGTTTCGGAAGGAACGCACGGGTTCTGGCACTTCTTGGTCGAAGAAGCCTTGCTCAGCAACAGGTGCAGCACCAAAGAGATAAGTAATCACCCAACGGTAGCGCAAATAGTTCTGAGCCAGCTTAAGGTAGAGGGCGTTTTTGAAAGTAATCATGTCAGTCTGGTCACTTTCTTTGAATAGGGCCTCAACCAAATCCTCCCCTAGTTCCATATTATAGTGGATACCTGAGATAGCTTGTAGTTTAGTTCCGTATTTTTCGGCCAAATAGTTACGATAATGGCGTTCGAATTCATTTTCCAGTTGGGCGACTTGGATTTCTTGGGCCTTAATACGAGGAGGCATGGACAAGGGCCAGAGAAGTTCATCTTTACTGATGGAACGTCCAGCTACATCGGTAATGGCTCCAAGAAATCGACGAGCCTCAGTGGTAGATTTAGCGACTGGTGTGATGAGTTCCATCTGAAACTCACAAAAATCTGTTTGAATATAGGGATGGAAACTACGAGCCCCTAGACAGGAAGGGTGAGGCGTATGTGCTAATTTTCCCTGTCTATTGACACGAAGACTTTCGCGCTCAATTCCAAAATTAGCTTGGAGAATAGGACTGGTAGCCTCCAGTTTTTGAAATAGTTGGTTTATGGTCATAGAGTCACCTTTTCATCTAATGTTAGTGTTAGTCTATTATAAATAGGGACAGAAAACAAATTTCTGCTACGTTTAGTTGTAGTTTACGAACATTTATGATAAGTTTGTGAAAAATGAGCAGGATTTAGAGCGATATTTTTATCAAATATCATAAAATATTTACAAATGTTAGTGAAATGATATTATGCTTGCAATTTTACTCAATTTAACCTATACTAATGACATATATATGAGAACGAAAAAATCCCTAGGGTCTGCCCTCAGGGGCTTTTGTATGCTCTCAAAAAGGGTCTAGCCGTTCTTTTATAAATAAAGCATGAGCAATAAGACTCTTGGTTTTAAGTTTCTCTCTGCCTAGAGCAGATGATATTTTTCGTCGTGGTAGGGCTCATCCGGAATCTATTTGCACTTGTTCGAATTGCTCGCGATTCGACAGTTCGCTCTGCCCAACAGTGATGCTTTCACCATGATGATATTCCTATAACTGCAGAAGCAGTTATAGGAAGCGGAGTTATCGAGACTTTGGCTCGATAACTAGTCATGGAACGACTGAGTCGGTCGCTGATGTCCGCCATCACTTAAGAAAGCATCAAAAAAGAAAAATATCAAAAAAACAATAAAAAACGGAGGTAATTATGTTTCAAACCCTGATCGCCCAGATAAAGGAATACAAGAAACCCTCAATCCTAGCGTCCCTCTTCATGACGCTAGAAGTTATGTTTGAGATTTCCATTCCCTTTGTTATGGCCAATCTTTTGGACAAAGGTGTCCAGCAATCTAACATGTCTAACATTTGGCTCTATGGTGGCCTCATGTTGGTCTGCGCCTTCCTGTCGCTTTTCTGTGGTATGCAGTCGGCACGCTATGCAGCCTTTGCCTCTGCTGGATTTGCCAAGAATCTACGTCAAGCCATTTTCAAAAAGGTTCAAAACTTCTCTTTTGAAAATATCGATAAATTCTCAGCTGGTGGTCTGGTAACGCGTATGATGACTGATGTTACCAACGTTCAGAACTCTTATCAAATGATTATCCGCATCTGTGTGCGTGCCCCACTCAACCTGATTTTCGCCATTACTGCTAGTTTCCTCATCAATGGTCAGATGGCTTGGATTTTCGTTGGCGTAACACTCTTCCTTGGTCTGGTTTTGGCCATTATTACCAAAATCGTATATCCTCTTTTTACTCAAGTATTTGAGGCTTATGACAACCTTAACAACAGTATCAAGGAAAATATTACCAACATGCGTGTGGTTAAGTCCTACGTTAAGGAGCAGGAAGAGACAGATAAGTTCAAGAAGGCCTCACGTCGTATTTACAAGATGTTTATGCGTGCCATTCGTGTAGTTATCATATCTAATCCAGCCATGATGTTGTCTATGTACGCGTCCTTCCTCATGATTTCCTGGTTTGGTGCCCATCTCATCGTTGGTGGTAGCTTAACTACAGGGGAATTGACTTCGATGTTCAGTTACACCATGACCATCCTTATGTCACTCATGATGTTCATGATGATCTTTGTCATGTTGTCTATCTCTATGGCCTCTGTAGAGCGCATCAATGAAGTGCTTAACACTGATTCAACCATTGTTTCACCTGAAAATGGTTTAACAGAAGTTGCAGATGGTTCTATCAGCTTTGATCATGTGGATTTCTCATACACGGATGAAAATGGTGACAAGACCCATGTCCTCAAAGATATCACTTTGGATATTAAGTCTGGTGAAGTTATTGGTATCCTTGGTGGAACGGGTTCGGGTAAATCAAGCTTGGTTCAGCTTATTCCTCGCCTTTATGATGTGGAAGCAGGTCAAGTTAAGGTTGCTGATCACGATGTTAAGGATTATGATTTGGATAGCTTGCGTAAGCAAGTTGCCATGGTTCTTCAAACCAATGTCCTTTTTTCAGGAACCATTAAGGAAAATATGCGTTGGGGAAATAAACAGGCGACAGATGAGGAAATCATTGAAGCTTGTAAGATTGCCCAAGCTGATGAATTTATCCAAGAGTTTAAGGATGGCTATAACACCAAGATTGAACGTGGTGGAGCCAATGTCTCAGGGGGACAACGTCAACGTCTTTGTATCGCACGTGCCCTCCTCATGAATCCGAAAATTTTGATTCTGGATGATTCAACATCAGCGGTTGATACTAAGACAGATAGTTTGATTCGTCAAGGTTTTACGTCAAGTCTTAAGGAAACGACTAAAATCATTATTGGTCAACGGATTTCATCTATTCAAGATTCGGACCGTATCGTTGTTATGGATGACGGTCGTATCGATGCTATTGGTACGCATGACGACTTGGTGGCTAATAATGCCATATATCGTGAGGTTTACAAGATGCAAACACAAGGGAAAGGAGTAGCAGATGCAGAATAAGAAAAAAGCCAGCTGGGGCTCACTAGCACGACTGCTACGCTTTTTGTGGCAAGACTACAAGCTTTCACTTAGTATCTCTTTTGTCCTTATCGTTGTAGCTTCTTTGGCAACGGTTAATTTGACGGCTTCAATTCAGTCCTTGGTGGACGTTTACGTTCAACCCATGCTCAAATCGGGTAGCCATGACTTTGGGCCATTGTTACGTTTCTTGACTTCAGTTGGGGTCTTTTGTCTTATCGGTGTGGTTGCCAACTATGTGGCTTCCCTCCTCATGGCGACGATTTCACAAGATTCCCTACGTTCCCTTCGTAATCAGCTCTTTGCTCGTATGCAAAAGCTCCCTGTTCGTTACTTTGACACTCATAAACACGGTGACATCATGTCAATCTATACCAACGACATCGATGCCCTCCGTCAGGCCATTGAACAATCTATTCCACAGTTGCTACAAACAGCCATTACCATTATCGGTGTGACAGTAACCATGCTTACCGTGAGTCCTCTCCTTTTTATCGTGGTTCTGGTCATGGTAGGTATCATGTTTATGGTTATTAAAAATGTATCCTCCAAATCAGGCCGTTACTTCGGTGAACAACAAAAGAACCTAGGGATTGAGAATGGTTTTATCGAAGAAATGATGTCAGGTCAAAAGGTAGTTAAGGCTTTTGTTCATGAAGAAGAAAGCATGGCTGACTTTGATAAGATTAATGAACAACTTTTCCAATCATCATACTTGGCCAATCGCTATGCTAATGTTCTCATGCCCATTCTTGGGAACTTAGGAAATGTTTCCTTTGTTTTGACTGCCTTGGTTGGTGGGGTCTTTGCCCTCAATGGTGTCGGTGGTTTGACTATCGGTGGCCTCATGGCCTTCCTGCAATTGAACCGCTCCTTCAATGGTCCTATTACTCAGGTGTCTCAACAACTTAACTTTGTTCTTATGGCACTTGCTGGTGCAGACCGTATCTTTGACCTGTTGGATGAAGCAGAAGAAGTTGACCAAGGTAAGGTCACTTTGGTCAACTACGAATTGGTAGACGGTCAAATGGTTGTGACAGACAAGAAAACCAACCACTGGGCTTGGAAGCACCCACGTCCAAATGGCGACTACGAGTTGGCCGAGTTGGTCGGAAATGTGGTCTTCCAAGACGTTGATTTCTCTTACGATGGTAAGAAACAAATCCTTCATGACGTTAATCTTTATGCAGACAAGGGACAAAAGGTTGCCTTTGTTGGTGCGACGGGTGCAGGTAAGACGACGATTACTAACTTGATCAATCGTTTCTACGACATCCAATCTGGTGTGATTACTTATGATGGTATCGATGTGAAGCTGATTGAAAAAGATTCTCTTCGTCGATCACTTGGTATCGTACTTCAAGATACACATCTCTTCACAGGGACTATCGCTGAAAATATTGCCTACGGCCGTGCGGATGCGACTCGCGAGGAAATTCTTGAAGCTGCTCGTATTGCTAACGTGGATTCCTTTGTGGAACATTTGGACAATGGTTACGACACTGTTCTTACAGATGATGGCGCAGGCTTGTCTAACGGACAACGTCAGCTGATTGCCATTGCGCGTGCTGCTCTTGCCAATGCACCGGTTCTCATCCTTGATGAAGCGACATCTTCGATTGACTCTCGTACTGAAAAAATGGTACAAGAGGGGATGGACCGACTTATGGAAGGGCGTACGGTCTTCGTTATCGCCCACCGTCTTTCAACCATCGTTAACTCTGACGTTATCATGGTTATGGATCATGGACGTATCATTGAACGTGGTGATCATGATACCCTTATGGAACAAGGTGGTACCTACTACCGACTCTATACTGGTGGTCTTGAAATTGATTAACATTAAAAGAACTCAGGTTTTGCCTGAGTTCTTTTTTGCATATGAAGAAAAGGTTTCTTTTGAGACTTTTCTTATAAAAACAACAGATTTGATTTCTTAAATCTCAACTTCTTCTATACCGTGTGCGTCCAGGCGATATATCTTTTAGCAAACTTGTCTGAGGTAGTTGACATCATGTGATACTGTAAGAGTTGCACCTGGATAGTTCTTGAAGAGCTGTCGGACTTGGGATTGTGAGGTGGGTGAAAAATTTTTGGTTGGTTCATCTAAGATTAGAAGTTGAGGGCTTTCTAAGACTACATGCAGTAGGATTAGTTTTCCTTTTTGCCCTCCAGATAGGTCAGCGATTGAAGGCACTGCATCCATAAAATGAGACACAAGAAAACACTCTTGTTGAATTCTGGTAAACTAGAAACAGGAGTGTTTTTGTTATGGTCAAAAAAGCATATTCAGTAGAAGCTAAGCTAGCCTGTATCGAATGGTTCCATTCTGTTCTCAAATCTGAAACCTTCCATCTCTATAAGTGAAGAAACCTAACTAAAGATAGTATAATAGATATTGTTAAAAATTACATCATATTTTATAATGAAACTAGGATTCAACAGAAATTAAATGACCAATCTCCTGTAGAGTACAGAAAGCTGGTCGCATAAGGTTTTTTTTGTCCCATTATTGGGGTGCAGTGCCAGTAGTGGGGCTTTTTTGTGTCTATTGAAAGATGATCTTCACTTACATTAAAGTATTAGATAAAAAGTAAAATAAAAGAGATTAAATCAATTGTTTTATTTTTGGATTGTTAGTAGCTTGAATTTCAAGAGAATATTTTTACAAATGTTAGAGTCTTTGTAGTTATTTACATGAAAAGGTTTTAGATGTTTTCATGAAAGAAAAGTATGGTCGCTAAACAATTATTTATATTGATTAAAAATTAGAGAAAATACTTGCCTAAACATTAAAAAAAGGATATGATAGACCTCTGAAGAAGGTTAATAGATGCATAAAGTGCGTGTTTATCCGATAATGTCTTTATTTTTGACGTGCCTTTAAGGTACAATGATTAACAAATAGGAAGTTTATGAATGAAACAAGCAAATCATGTTGTTGAAAAAGTGACAAAATACGCTATTCGTAAGTTGTCAGTTGGTGTTGGACCAGCTGCTATTGGAACATTCTTAATAGCAGGTGGTCTTTTCGTGTCTAAGCCAGTTTCGGCGGATCAGGTTACTACGGATTCATCGATACATCTGGCCTATGTTACTGAAAATGAATTGACAGCCGAAGAGCAAAAGCAAGTGGTTCATGCTATTCCAAAGGCATATCAAAATGATGATACTTTTTATCTGGTTTATAAACGTAAGGGAGACAGTCAAGCTACTCTTCCTAAGACAGGCAGTTCTGACTGGGCGGCAACAGGTTTAGGACTGACGACAGCAACTTTGGCTGTGCTCCTATTTTCAAAAAAACATCGCAAAAAGATTATTGGATTGGTCTTGATTGGAGCAGCTGGGCAAAGCTTACTTATCCCTCTTGAGGTTCTTGCTTTGCAAAATAAGGAGTTGCAGGCTTATAATCGGAATCTAGCTGTCTCAGATGAGGCGGACCTAGCTAAGGGTGTTATTACCATTGATGGTTATGAGTATGTCGGTTATCTGCGTTACTCATCTAAGCCTGAGCTTGAACAACCTTTGGAGAATGCTTTGAAAGGACTTGAGCCATCAAGAGAAGATAGAAACACAGAAAGCCGGTATGAAATAGATAAAGAAATAAGTTGGGAAAAAGGAACTCAGGAAGCAGGTCACGAAGGTGAAGTTCTTGTTCAACCATCAGTCCCAGAGTACACTGGATCGATCAGTACTGATGGCACACAAGAATCAGGTCATGAAGGCAAATCTCTTGTCCAACCAGCAGTCCCAGAGTATACGGACTCAATCAGTGCTAATGGCACACAAGAATCAGGTCATGAAGGCAAATCTCTTGTCCAACCAGCAGTCCCAGAATACACTGGATCGATCAGTACCGATGGCACACAAGAATCAGGTCATGAAGGCAAATCTCTTGTTCAACCAGCAGTCCCAGAGTATACAGGTCCAATTAGTGCTAATGGCACACAAGAAGCCGGTCATGAAGGTGAATCTCTTGTTCAACCGGAATCTCCAGAGTATACAGGTCCAATTAGTGCTAACGGAACACAAGAATCAGGTCATGAAGGTGAATCTCTTGTTCAACCGGAATCCCCAGAGTATACAGGTCCAATTAGTGCTAATGGCACGCAAGAAGTAGGTCACGAAGGTGAATCTCTTGTTCAACCAGCAACCCCAGAGTACACTGGATCGATCAGTGCTAATGGCACGCAAGAATCAGGTCATGAAGGTGAGGCCACTGTTCAACCGGAATCCCCAGAGTATACAGACAACCTTGAAGCTAAAGGGACTCAAGAACCAGGCAACGAAGGTGAGGCTCTTGTCCAAGCTGAGAATCCTGTTCATACCCCAGTTGTCGGAAGTATCACAGAGACTGAAACGCAAGCCATTGATTATCCTATCGAAGTTATTACTGATGATAACAAATATGTGGATGAAGAAGTTGTTGATCAAGAGGGCCAAAAAGGTAGCCAAGAAATCCATAAAGTTTACCAAACCATTGATGGTGTTAAGATTGGTGAGCCGACTATTGTGTCAGGTAAGGTTATTGAGGTGCCACAACCTAGAAAAATCCGTCGTGGCAGCAAGCCTCTAGATGGGACAACGACTGAAGAGTCTATTGTAGAGCTTCCATTTAAAGAAATTGTCCAAGAAGATGATACACTTGAGAAAGGCGTTGTGCAGGTTGTCCAAGAAGGACAAAAAGGACAAAATAAAATTACCAAGATTTATAAGACCTTTAAGGGTAGTAAGACTGCTGAAGAACCAACTGTTACTGAAACAGTGCTAGTTCCCGTCCAAGATCGTATCGTTCGCAAAGGGACCAAGATATCTGAAAAACCAGTTCTTACACTGACACAGGTTGACAAGGATGACTTGGGTCGCAGTGCTAAACTCAGCTACAACTTGACTAATCCAGGTTCAGCAGCTATCACGACTATTAAAGCGGTCCTTAAGCAAGATGGACAAGTTGTCCAAACGCTTGATGTTCCTAGCACGACTTTGACTGCTGACTTAACCAACTTAGCCTATTACAAGCCTTATACCCTTACGACAACCATGACCTTTGATCGTGGCAACGGTGAGGAGAGTCAGGTTTTGGCAGACCAAACTATCCAACTGGATCTCAAGAAGGTTGAGCTTAAAGATTTTGCACGTACAGATTTGATTAAGTATGACAATCAAACAGAAGTGGATGAGACTCGTCTGACAGCTGTGCCTCAGGATCTCACGAATTACTACTTGAAGATGACTTCTGCGGATCAGAAGACCACTTATTTGGCAGTGAAAGCCATCGAAGAAACAACAGTTGATGGCAAGGCGGTTTATAAGGTAACTGCAGAAGCGGATAATTTGGTGCAACGTGATGCCCAAAACCATTTTGCGAAGACTTATAGCTATTACATTGAGAAACCGAAGGCCAGTCAAGCCAATGTTTACTATGATTTTGCTGAGTTGGTCAATGCCATTCAGGCTAATCCATCAGGTGAGTTTAGACTTGGCCAAAGCATGAGTGCTCGCCATATCGTTCCAAATGGCAAATCATATATCACGACTGAATTTACTGGTAAGTTGCTCAGTGATGGTGACAAACGCTTTGCCATCTATGATTTGGAGCATCCATTGTTTAATGTCATCAATGGCGGAACTATCAAGAATATCAACTTTGAAAATGTAGATATCAATCGCCCTGGTCAGAATCAAATAGCGACAGTTGGATTTAACCTTAAAAACAAAGGTCTGATTGAAGATGTTAAGGTGACTGGTTCAGTCACTGGTAACAATGACGTGGCAGGTATCGTCAATAAGATTGATGAAGATGGCAAGGTTGAGAATGTCGCCTTTATTGGTAAGATTAACTCTGTCGGTAATAACTCGACAGTTGGTGGGATTGCTGGTTCAAACTACATGGGATTCGTCAACAGGGCCTATGTGGATGCGACTATTACAGCCAATAATGCCAATGCAAGTATGTTGGTGCCATTTGTCACTTACATGCTCAACAGTTGGAAGTCAGGAACTAAGGCCAAGGTGACCAATTCAGTAGCCAAGGGTGTTCTTGATGTCAAAAACACACGAAATGTCGGTGGTATTGTCGCTAAGACATGGCCATACGGTGCTGTTCAAGACAACGTGACCTATGCCAAGGTTATCAAAGGTCAAGAGATTTTTGCTTCTAATGATGTCAATGATGAAGATGGTGGGCCTCAGATCAAGGACCTCTTTGGTGTTGTTGGTTACAGCTCGGCCGAAGATGGTACGGGTAAAGATACCAAGAGTCCTAAAAAACTCAAACATTTGACTAAGGAAGAAGCCGACAAGCGTGTTGAAGGTTACAAGATTACAGCTGATACATTTGTCAGCGAGCCTTACGCATTGAATACCCTTAACAACGTTTCTAGTCAAGCAGATTTTGCCAATATTCAAGACTATAAGCCTGAATATAACAAGGCTTACAAGAATATTGAGAAACTTCAACCATTCTATAACAAGGATTATATTGTCTACCAAGCCAATAAACTGGCTAAAGACCATAACTTGAATACCAAAGAGGTGCTCTCAGTGACACCGATGAAAGACAGTAATTTTGTCACAGACTTAAGCGCTGCTAACAAGATTATTGTTCACTATGCTGATGGTAGCAAAGACTACTTCAAGCTTTCAGAGAGTTCAGAAGGGTTGAGCAACGTTAAGGAATATACTGTTTCTGATTTGGGTATTAAGTACACTCCAAATATCGTTCAAAAAGATCACTCGAGCCTTATCAATGGAATCGTTGATATCTTGAAACCAATTGAGTTGCAGTCTGACCCAATTTACCAAAAACTTGGTCGTACAGGTCCAAATAAGGTCAATGCTATCAAGAACCTCTTCTTGGAAGAAAGCTTTGACGCTGTTAAAGCTAATTTGACGAACCTTGTGACTAAGCTGGTTCAAAATGAAGACCATCAACTTAATCAATCATCTGCTGCCCAACAAATGATTCTTGACAAGGTCGAGAAAAATAAAGCAGCCCTCTTACTAGGCTTGACCTACTTGAATCGTTATTACGGTGTGAAGTTTGATGATATTAATATCAAAGAAATCATGCTCTTCAAACCAGATTTCTATGGTAAAAATGTGGATGTCCTAGACCGTTTGATTGAGATTGGCTCTAAAGAAAATAATATCAGTGGTTCAAGAACATACGATGCCTTTGGTGAAGTTCTTGCAAAATATACTAAATTTGGAGATTTAAACGACTTCCTTAATTACAACAGAAAACTCTTTACCACTATCGACAATATGAATGATTGGTTCATCGATGCCACTAAGGATAAGGTCTACGTTGTAGAGAAAGCTTCACAAAACGAAGGTGTCGGTGAGCACAAGTATCGTGCTTACGATAACTTAACACGTGGTCTACACAGAAAAATGATTCTACCATTATTGAATCTTGATAAGACAGAGATGTTCCTGATTTCTACTTATGACACCATGTCTTATGGAACAGCTAACAAGTACAACACAACCCTAGAGAAGTTGAAACCTGAGATTGATCTAGCCGCCCAACGTCAAATCAACTACCTTGATTTCTGGCAAAGATTGGCTGCAGATAATGTCAAAAACAAATTGTTCAAAGACATTGTCAATCCAATCTGGGAAGGTTTCTATGTCTGGGGGCATGGTTGGCCAGGTTGGCCAGAGCGCTACGGCCAATTCAAGAACAGTACGGAAGTCTATGCGCCAATCCGTGAAATCTATGGACCAGTCGGTGAGTACTACGGCGATAATGGAGCTTTGGCTGGTGCCTATGCTGCCATCTACGACAATCCATACGACAATCGTGCCAAGGTTACTTACGTCATGTCTAACATGATTAGCGAGTACGGTGCTTCAGCCTTTACGCATGAAACGACTCATCTCAATGACCGTATTGCCTACTTTGGAGGTTTTGGTCGTCGTGAAGGAACAGACGTTGAAGCCTATGCCCAAGGAATGTTGCAATCACCAGCTACTCAGGGGCATCAAGGTGAATACGGTGCTTTAGGACTTAACATGGCTTTTGAAAGAGAAAATGACGGTAATCAGTGGTACAACACTAATCCAAACAAGTTGAACTCACGTGAAGCCATCGACCGTTACATGAAGGGCTACAATGATACTCTCATGCTTCTTGACTCACTTGAAGGGGAAGCAGTCCTCAGTCAAGGAAATCAGGACCTCAATAACGCATGGTTCAAGAAGGTAGATAAACAGTTACGAGGTAATAGTAAAAATCAATACGACCAGGTTCGTTCTCTAAGTGATAGTGAAAAGGCTATTAACTTGACTTCTATTGATGACCTTGTAGATAATAACTTTATGACCAATCGTGGACCTGGTAATGGTGTCTATAAACCAGATGATTTCTCTTCTGCCTATGTCAATGTCCCTATGATGTCTGCTATTTATGGTGGTAATACCAGCGAGGGTTCTCCAGGAGCTATGTCCTTCAAGCATAATACCTTCAGACTCTGGGGTTACTATGGCTATGAAAAAGGCTTCCTAGGTTATGCGACTAACAAGTATAAACAAGAAGCAAAAGCGGCTGGTAAGGCCACCCTTGGAGACGACTTTATCATTAGCAAGATTTCTGATGGTCAGTTCAACTCACTAGAAGCCTTCAAGAAAGCCTATTTCAAAGAAGTGAAAGACAAAGCGTCACATGGTTTGACGACAGTTGCAATTGACGGCACAACAGTAAGCTCTTACGATGATTTATTAGCCTTGTTTAAAGCTGCAGTAGCAAAAGATGCTGCAACTATTAAAACAGATAATAAGGGTAATAAATCTGTGTCAACAAGTCATACGACGAAACTCAAAGAAGCTGTCTATAAGAAACTCCTACAAGAGACAGATAGTTTCACAAGTTCTATTTTCAAATAATAGATGAAAGAATTCCCTTTGGCGAAAATGAATTGCACCCCAAAAAGTTAGACAGAAAAGATCTAACTTTTGGGGTGCTTTTATTATGAAATTGAGTTATGAAGATAAAAGTCAAATATATGAATTGAGGAATTGTGGTTTTGTAGTGAACTATAAGAAGGTCTAACGTCTGATGAGAGTTCTTGGTCTAACCGCTCTAATTCGTCGTAGACGCAAGTATTCTTCATATCAAGGAAAGGTTGATATGAAAGTAGATAATCTCATTCAACGCTAGTTCGAAGCATCTAAAACAATGGAAAAGCACTATACAGATTTGCCATTCCAGCAAGTAGCCAAAAATTCTATTTATCACTCGTTTTAGATGTCCTCAATAGTGAATTTATTGCTTATAATCTTTATCCATAGTGACTAGGGATGGCAATACCAACATCAGTATTATCATCGATTTTTAGAAGGGAAAGGAATCCAACCGTCCATGTCACGTAAGGGAAATTAGTCCAGACAATGGCATGATGGAATCCTTCTTTGGCATTCTTAAGTCTGAGATGTTTTATGGTTATGAGAAGACGTTATAGGCACTTGAGCAATTGGAACAAGCTATTGTAGACTATATTAATTATTACAACAACAAATGCATTAAGGTAAAACTAAAAGGACTCAATCCTGTGCAATACAGAACTAAATCCTTTGCTTAAATTAATTGTCTAATTTTTGGGGGTCAGTACAGTAAGGTGGTGGTGTTGCGTACGCTTTTTACACTGAACTTTAGTTCAAAAATAGAGAATTTCATTAGTGTTTGTTATTCTATGAAAATCTCTAGTTTAAATCAATTTATGTATGTTATTTTCCTATTCAGGTTTATGGTTCAAATCTTTATCTCTAAAAAACTAGACATTGGAGTAAAAGGTATCATTTATCTGAATATTGTAATTATGATCTCAAAATCGTAGAAAATAGTGAAGATATGATTTACCTATTTTGTACTGTTTCTTAATGTTAATTTTGTTCCTAGTTTAGTAAGTGTTGGTATTTTTCGAGGTGCTAAGAATTGTTTATTGAGAATATCCATAGCTGTTCGTCCCATTTCTTCTGTATAGACAGTGACACTAGAAAGTGGAGGATACACTTGTTTAGCTAGAGTTGTATCGTTAAAAGAGATAATTTGAATGTCGTCAGGGACCTTGATACCATTTTCCTGAAGTGCTCTGAGTGCACCAATAGCTAGACTATCACTAGCCGCAAAGTAAGCATCAGGTAAAGTAGCTCCACTCTTAATCTTAGAAGCAAGAAGTTCATAGCCAGATTGGACAGTGAAGTCACCAGTCAGAATAAAAAGAGGGTCATAGATTCCCTTTTCCATACAGTAGTTCCGATAAGAACGTAAACGAGGATCAGAGATGATTTCAGTTGCATCCGTTGTTTTTTCTTGCCCAATGAGTAGGCCTATATTATTACAACCTTGTTCTTTAAGATAACATAGTGCCGATTGTACGGAGTTTTCAAAATCAGTAGTAACACATGGATGTCCTTGATTAAGAGTATCACTATCAACAAAGACCAGAGTCTTTTTTAGTCTTTCTAGTTTCGCAATTTGTTCACGACTAAATTTTCCGATACAGAGTACACCAACGACCTCCTCTCCTAGACTTGAAGGAATGTCGTTGAAAAAGCGAAGCATCTCGTAGTCTAGTTCATAGGCTCTTTTTTCAATACCAAGTCTAATATTATAATAGTAGATGTCATCTAACTCGTGTTCTTCACTAACCCATTGAATAATTGCCACTTGATACTTTTCTTTTTTTGAATTATTAATTGTTTTGTGTTTAGTATATCCGATTTCATCAGCGATAGTTAATATCCGATGTCTAGTATCCTCTGTTACGGAAAGAGTTTCATCTTTATTAAGAACACGTGAAACAGTTGAAATAGATACACCTGCTAAGTTTGCGATATCTGTTAATGTAGCCATAGTATCCTCCTCATATTTCAGTATAACATAACTTTTCTTTTTTACCTATATTTTACTAAAAAAACAGTAAAAATGTTGATTTTCCATGTGAAAGGGGTTACAATTCCAGTGTAAATAAAAGAATAAGCGAGGTACATCCTATGAAGACGTCACAGTTAAGAGAAAAGTTTAAAGAAGTTTTTGGTGTAGAAGCAGATCATACTTTCTTTTCACCAGGTCGTATTAATTTGATTGGTGAGCATACTGACTACAACGGTGGTCATGTGTTTCCAGCAGCTATTACCTTAGGTACTTACGGAGCGGCCCGCAAACGTGATGACAAAGTTTTGCGTTTCTTCTCAGGTAACTTTGAAGAGAAGGGAATCATCGAAGTGCCACTTGAAAATCTTCGTTTTGAAAAAGAACACAACTGGACAAACTATCCAAAAGGTGTTCTTCATTTCTTGCAAGAAGCTGGGCATACGATTGATTCAGGTATGGATATTTACATTTATGGTAACATTCCAAACGGCTCAGGTTTGTCATCATCATCATCTTTGGAATTATTGATTGGTGTTATTGCTGAAAAACTATTTGACCTTAAATTGGAACGCCTTGACTTGGTTAAAATCGGAAAACAAACGGAAAATGACTTTATTGGCGTTAACTCTGGTATCATGGACCAATTCGCTATTGGTATGGGAGCTGATCAACGTGCGATTTACTTGGACACAAATACTCTAGAGTATGACTTGGTACCCCTTGACCTCAAGGATAATGTCTTAGTCATCATGAACACTAACAAACGTCGTGAATTGGCTGATTCTAAATACAATGAACGTCGTGCTGAATGTGAAACAGCAGTATCTGAACTACAAGAAAAATTGGATATCCAAACTCTCGGTGAATTAGACCTCTGGACATTTGACGCATACAGCTACTTGATTAAAGACGAAAACCGTATCAAACGTGCACGCCATGCAGTTCTTGAAAATCAACGTACACTTCAAGCTCGTAAAGCTCTTGAAGCAGGAGATTTGGAAGGCTTTGGACGCCTTATGAATGCTTCTCATGTGTCATTGGAACATGATTACGAAGTTACAGGTCTTGAACTTGATACTTTGGCACACATAGCTTGGGAACAAGAAGGAGTATTAGGAGCCCGCATGACAGGAGCTGGTTTCGGTGGATGTGCCATTGCACTTGTAAATAAAGACAAAGTTGAAGACTTTAAAAAAGCAGTTGGTCAACGTTATGAAGAAGTCATTGGTTATGCACCGAGCTTCTATATTGCCGAAGTAGCAGGTGGTTCACGAGTACTTGATTAATGAGAAAGAAGTAGAGATTATGGCTGAAAATTTAGTAAACACTTTTGTAACTCTGGTTATTGAAAATAGTGATTATGAGGAATTGGACCGTATCTATTTGACAAACAAAGTTTTTACTTTGGTTGGAGAAGGAGTTGCTGATGTTGAAACAGATAGCTCTGAATTGATTGACCTTAAAGACCAGTTGCTTCAAGCAGGTGTTAAAGCTGGTTCTGTAGGTGAACTTAACGAAGAACAAGATATCATCGGTGCTCAACTCATGGACTTAATTACACCAAGACCGAGCGTTGTCAATCGTAACTTCTGGGGTACTTATAAATCTAACCCAGAGCAAGCAATTGCTGACTTTTATGCACAAAGTAAACGAAATGATTATGTGAAAGTCAAAGCCATTGCACAAAATATTGCTTATAAAGCACCAACTAAATACGGTGACTTGGAAATTACGATTAACCTTTCAAAACCTGAAAAAGATCCTAAGGCTATTGCAGCTGCTAAGAATGCGGTAGCTTCCGATTATCCTAAGTGTCAACTTTGTATGGAAAATGAAGGTTATTTGGGTCGCATTAATCACCCAGCCCGCAGCAATCACCGTGTTGTTCGTTTCCAAATGGAAGACAAGGAGTGGGGCTTCCAATACTCGCCTTATGCCTACTTTAACGAACATTCTATCTTCTTTTATGGTAAGCACGAACCAATGCACATCAGTCCATTGACGTTTGGCCGTCTCCTAACAATTGTTGAAGCATTCCCTGGTTATTTCGCAGGTTCAAATGCCGATCTTCCAATTGTAGGTGGTTCAATTCTTACACATGAACACTATCAAGGTGGTCGCCATACCTTCCCAATGGAAGTAGCAGGCATTAAAGAAAAAGTTAGCTTTGATGGTTACTCTGATGTTGAGGCTGGCATCGTTAATTGGCCTATGTCTGTTCTTCGTCTAAGAAGTGAAGACAAGGAAAGACTTATCGCTCTTGCAACTAAAATCCTAAATTGCTGGCGTGGTTATTCAGACGAAAAAGCTGGGGTCTTGGCTGAGTCTGATGGACAACCTCACCACACCATTACCCCAATTGCTCGTAGAAAAGACGGCAAATTTGAATTGGATTTGGTTCTTCGTGACAATCAAACTTCTGAAGAACATCCAGACGGTATCTACCACCCACATAAAGATGTTCAACATATTAAGAAAGAAAACATCGGTTTGATTGAAGTTATGGGATTGGCCATTCTTCCACCTCGTTTGAAAACAGAACTTAAAGATGTTGAAGATTATCTATTAGGTCAAGGTAACCAAGTTGCTCCAATTCACCAAGAATGGGCAGATGAACTCAAAGCTCAAAATCCGAATGTTACGGCTGAGGAAGTGACAGAAGTTGTTCGACAATCTGTTGCAGATATCTTTGCTCGTGTACTAGAAGATGCAGGTGTTTATAAGACTAATAGTGAAGGCTTGGATCAGTTTAAAGCATTTGTAGATTTTGTAAATTTAGCTGATTAATTGTTTTTTCTGAAGAAAGGAGATAAGAAATGGCAATCTTAGTTTTAGGTGGGGCTGGTTACATCGGTTCTCACATGGTGGACCGTTTGGTTGAAGCGGGGCAAGAAAAAGTCGTTGTCGTGGAT
>NZ_JWGQ01000072.1:0-545 GCF_001069025.1 Streptococcus sp. 1004_SSPC
CACTTTAGGGGGACTTTTTTGATACATCGCTAAAAGCTTTTCGGAACCACTAGCATAGCTAGTAGTTTTCGTAAAACAAAAAAAGCTGTCTCATTCTTTGAAACGGCTATGAAATCAATCTAGCAAATATCTAAGCAAACCCAGAAATTAACGTTTTAAGATAAAGCAAAAAGCCCACTCTTATAGGCTTCTTACAATATAAATTCTTATCTTAAAGCATTTTGTTGTAGAATTCAACGACAAGTGCTTCGTTGGTTTCAAGGTTGATTCCGTCGCGTTCTGGCAAGCGAATCAATGAACCTTCCAATTTTTTAGCGTTGAATGATACGAATGCTGGACATCCAAGAGTAGCTTCTACTGTTTCAAGGATAGCTAGAACTTTCAATGATTTCTCACGAACTGAGATCACTTGACCTGGAGTTACGCAGTATGATGGGATATCAACGCGTTTTCCGTCAACAAGGATATGACCGTGGTTTACGAATTGACGTGCTTGACGACGAGTAGTTGCAAGGCCGAGACGGTAAACAACGTTGTCAAGACGA
>NZ_JWGQ01000073.1:0-1055 GCF_001069025.1 Streptococcus sp. 1004_SSPC
CTGCCAAGGCTGAATTTTATGTAAATCCAGGGGATAGCGTCTTTTACGATCAAGTTGTGACAGCTGATGGCTACCAATGGATTAGCTACAAATCATACTCTGGTGTGCGTCGTTATGCGCCAGTGAAACCAGTGGCAGCTGGTAGTGGTAACGGTAATAGTGGTAACGGTAATAGTGGTAATGGGGATGGTAAACCTTCTAATGGCGCTCAAGCTACAACAGGTGCTCTGGATATCCCAGCGACAGGAACTTTCTACTTTACACGTAACACAGATATTAAGAAAGAACCAAAAGCAGACCTCAAACCCACTTTTGTTTTCGGCAAGGGTGACCATGTCATCTATGATAAAGTTTTGACAGCTGATAATCACCAATGGATTTCTTACCTTGGTTATGACTATGTTCGCTACTATGCAGATATTGCGACTTTGACACCTGCCAAAGCTGAAACACCAAGTGTTAAACCAACAGAGACTAATCAAGCAAAACCAGAAACTACAGGTGCTGAAAAGCTCCCAGCAAGTGGTACTTATAATGTGACACGTAGCTTGAATGTTAAAAATGAACCTAAGGCTTCTGCAGAAACGCTTTATACCTTGGAAAAAGGCTACAAAGTGAACTATGACAAGGTCTTGACTGCGGATAACCACCAATGGATTTCTTACATTAGTTATAGTGGTACACGTCGTTATGTGGATATTGCGACCTTGAAAACTACTGAGTCTAAGCCACAAGAAAACCGTGTTTCTGGTAACCTTACTATCAACAATCAAACGTCTAATGGCTTTGATGTAGTCGTAACCAATGTTTCAGGTGGTGGCAAGGAAGTTAAAGAAGTGCGTGTTCCAATCTGGTCAGATAAGAATGGCCAAGATGACCTTACATGGTACCATGCTGACAAACAATCAGACGGAAGTTACAAGGTTCATGTAGACACAGCTAGCCATAAGGGCGATGCTGGTACTTATTCTGTACATCTTTACTATATGTTAAATGGTAAGAGAACCTATATCACAGAAACTAAAGCTACAGTGCCTCAATCTACTGAATCCCAA